>NZ_GL732467.1:42890-111477 GCF_000187645.1 Streptococcus sp. C300 | reverse complement strand
CTAGAATCTGATGAATTGGAACAATTCCAAGAGCCGGAAGAAATTCTAGAAGAAGAGAACCAAGAAACTGTAGAGTTCGAAGAAGGGTTAGCTTCTGAAGTAGTAGAAGAAGAACTTCCTCAGGTTGAAGAAACCGTACAGGAAAAATATGACCGCAGTCTCAAGAAAACCCGTACAGGATTCGGTGCTCGTTTGAATGCCTTCTTTGCCAACTTCCGTTCTGTCGATGAAGAATTCTTCGAGGAATTGGAAGAACTGCTCATCATGAGCGACGTCGGTGTGCAGGTCGCTTCAAACTTAACAGAAGAACTACGCTATGAAGCTAAACTCGAAAACGCTAAGAAGCCTGACGCACTTCGTCGTGTTATTATCGAGAAATTGGTTGAACTTTATGAGAAGGATGGCAACTACGATGAACAAATCCACTTCCAAGATGGTTTGACCGTCATGCTCTTTGTTGGTGTTAATGGTGTTGGGAAGACAACTTCTATCGGGAAATTGGCTCATCGCTACAATCAAGCTGGCAAGAAAGTCATGCTGGTTGCAGCAGATACCTTCCGTGCGGGTGCTGTGGCCCAGCTAGCTGAATGGGGTCGACGTGTGGATGTTCCTGTTGTGACGGGACCAGAAAAGGCTGACCCTGCTAGTGTGGTCTTTGATGGGATGGAACGTGCTGTAGCTGAAGGGATTGATATTCTCATGATTGATACAGCAGGTCGTCTGCAAAACAAGGACAACCTTATGGCTGAGTTGGAAAAGATTGGTCGCATCATCAAGCGTGTCGTGCCAGAGGCGCCACATGAAACCTTCCTTGCCCTTGATGCTTCAACTGGACAGAATGCCTTGGTGCAAGCTAAGGAATTTTCTAAGATAACACCATTGACTGGAATTGTTTTGACAAAAATTGACGGAACTGCCCGAGGTGGTGTTGTACTGGCTATCAGAGAAGAACTCAATATCCCTGTAAAATTGATTGGTTTCGGTGAAAAAATCGATGATATTGGGGAATTTAACTCAGAAAACTTTATGAAGGGTCTCTTAGAAGGCTTGATTTAATACAATATAAATATCCTGCAAGTCAATCTTGCAGGATATTTTTGCTATTCTAAACGGCCATCTTCACGATAGGCGATATCTGGTTGCCAGGTCCATTTGGCTCCATACTTCTCAAGTAAGTCAAAGCTAGCTTGTGGCCCCATGCTTCCAGCTTTATAATCGTAGAGTGGAGCTCCGTTTTCATCCCAGAGCTTTTCGATACGGTCAATCAATTTCCACGAAGCACTTACCTCATCCCAGTGGCTAAAATTGGTAGAGTTGTTATTCAAGACATCGTAGATTAATTTCTCGTATGGGTCTGGTGAGGCTCCAGTAGCAGTAGCATCTGTACGGTAATCCAGAGAGCTTGGAGCCAGGTTGAATTCTTCTCCGACTTGCTTCCCATTGAGGCTGAGAGAGAATCCTTCAGTTGGTTGGATATAGATTGTCAAAATGTTTGGAGCAAGTGGTTCTCCAAAGATAGAATCCATTTGCTTAAAGACGATATTAACGTGAGTTCCTTTTTCCGTCAGGCGTTTCCCTGTACGGAAAAAGAAGGGAACACCACGGAAGCGATCGCTGTCTACAAAGAAGGCACCAGATGCAAAGGTTTCTGTTGTAGATTCTGGGTCGACGTTTGGCTCGCTACGATAGGAAATGTATTTCATGCCATCGATTTTACCAGAGCGATATTGACCACGGATAAACTGTTCTTTCAATTCTTCCTCAGTTGGATGATAGAGGTTTTTAAAGACTTTTATCTTTTCAGCACGAATCTCATCCTTTGTAAAGCTAGCTGGTTTGTCCATGGCTAGAAGAGAGAGGAGTTGAAGAGTATGGTTTTGCACCATATCACGAAGGGCACCAGATTGATCATAGTAGCCACCGCGTTCTTCTACACCCAAGCGCTCTGCAAAGGTAATCTGAACATTATCGATGTGTTCGCGATTCCAAACATTCTCAAAGATCATGTTGGCAAAACGAACAGCAAAGATACTCTGAATCATCTCTTTACCTAGGTAATGGTCGATACGGTAGATTTGCTCTTCATCAAAGGCCGCAAGGAGATCTTCATTGAGTTTGCTAGCTGTTTCGTAGTCTGTACCAAATGGTTTCTCAACGATCAAGCGCTCAAAACCTTTACCATCGACAATGTTTTCAGATTTGAGGTGCTTGGCAATAGTTCCAAAGAACTGAGGTGCCATAGACAAGAAGAAGAGCTTATTGTGTTCAGCTTGGTATTTTTCATTTAGCTCAGCTTGTAATTGACGCAGAGCAATGTAATGTTCCGTATCATTCACATCATGGCTTTGATAGTAGAAATGGCTAGCAAATTCTTGGGCTTGCTCGGTACTATCTGCCAAATCAAGGATGGACTCGACAACTACAGATTCAAAATATTCCTTACTCCAAGGTCTACGAGCTGTTCCGATAACAGCAAAATGTTCAGAGAGATTGCCTGATTTATAGAGTCTGAAAAGGGAAGGGTAGAGTTTGCGTTTAGCTAAATCTCCACTCGCACCGAAAATTGTAACAATAACCTTTGATGACATCTAGCTACCTAATTTCTATATTTTTTCCTAGTTGGACTAGGGATGAGATTTCCTCATTATCATAGTTTTTATTTTATCATAATTTTCAAAAAAAACAAAAAATCCAATACGCAATTAAAAAACTGTAAGGAGAACCTTACAGTTTTGTTTTATACATTTAAGACCTTATCCAAGAACTCTTTTAAACGAGGGTGCTGCGGGTTGTCAAAGATTTGATCTGGAGTTCCATCTTCCAGGAATTCACCATCAGCCGTAAAGATAACACGGTTAGCCACCTGACGAGCAAATCCCATCTCATGGGTTACGATAATCATGGTCATGCCTTGTTCCGCCAATTCCTTCATAACATTCAGTACATCTCCAACCATTTCAGGGTCCAGAGCGGAAGTTGGCTCATCAAAGAGCATGATATCAGGATTCATGGCAAGTCCACGAGCGATAGCTACACGTTGTTTCTGACCACCTGAAAGGCTATCTGGATTAGCATTAGCCTTGTCTGCAAGACCGACTTTCTCCAGCAACTCCATCCCCAATTTTTCAGCTTCTTCTTTGGTCATTCGTTTGTGTTCAATAGGTGCAAAAGTGATATTTTCTAGGACTGACATGTGTGGGAAGAGGTTGAAGTGTTGGAAGACCATTCCGACGTTCTCGCGAACATGGTCGACATTGGTTGATTTTTCAGTCAGATCATAACCATTCACTGTGATGTGGCCACTCGTTACCTCCTCGAGGAGGTTAAGGCTACGGAGGAATGTGGATTTACCAGAACCAGAAGGACCGATGATGCAGACAACATCTCCTTCATAGAATTTAGTTGTAATTCCTTTTAAAACTTCGTTTTTTCCATAATACTTATGCAAATCATTTACATCAATTTTTAGTTTTGCCATTAACGAATCCTCTTTTCTAAGCGTTTCGCTAGTCTAGTCAAAAGCGTGATAATTACAAGATAGAAGATAGCAAGGATTGCATACATCTTGAAACTTTGGTAGTTACGGGCGATGATAATCTTACCAGTTTGGAAAAGTTCAACCAGACCGATAGCAGAAACAATGGTTGTATCTTTAAGAGCGATAACGAATTGGTTGACGAAGTTTGGCAACATCAATTTAGTCGCTTGTGGCAAGATAATCTTACGCATGGTTTTTCCATAAGAGATACCAAGACTGCGACTGGCTTCCATTTGCCCAACTGGAACAGCTTGAATCCCACCACGAACAATTTCAGCGATATAAGCTGCCGCATTAAGTGAGAGGGCAATAGTACCAGCTACAAAGTCATTGATTGGACTTTGTTGGCCTGTAATGGACTCGATGAAGTTTGGAATACCCCAGAAGATGAAGGCTGCAAGAATCATCAAGGGAATACCACGGATAACGTCAACGAAAATCTCAGAGATTAGACGAAGAGATTTGTATGGGCTAACGCTAAACATACCAAAGATAATACCGATGACAATGGCAATTGCAAATGAGATAAGAGCTAGAGCAAGAGTGATTCCAAGTCCACTAAGAAGTTGTTTGTAGTTGTTTTGAAGCAAGCCCCAGATAGTAGTTTCGTCAACTGTACTTGTAGAGTCAGTTGAAGTTTCGCTAGCTAGATACTTGTCAAGAATCTTTTGGAATTCACCGTTAGCTTTGAGGTTCGCAAGTCCGTTATTGAACATCTGGATCAATTCAGGGTTTGTTCCTTTTTTAACCGCAAAGGCAGTTTCACCGATTGGAGTTCCAGCGATTGGTGTTTTCAATTTTTGACCTTGGCTGATAGAATATTTGAGAACTGGCTCATCATCCATCACAGCATCAATAGCTCCAGTATTCAGACTGTCATACATTGATGCGCCATCAGCAAAGGTTTTAATCTTATAACCGTATTTGCTTTGATTTTCAGTAAGGAACGTTTGAGAAGCAGTTCCGTTTTTAACACCGACAGTTTTATCCTTGAGGTCTTCATAAGAAGCAATTGTGCTTGATTCTTTCACACCGAGAATCGTATTTGCTGTGTAGTAGGATTCTGAGAAGTCGAAGGTTTCCTTACGAGCATCTGTTACAGACATACCAGCAATGATACCATCTGCTTGTCCTGCTTGAACAGCACTAATGGCTGCGTCAAATCCTGGGTTGGTAATTTCAATTTCAAAACCTTGATCTTTGGCAATGGCCTTGATAAGGTCCATATCAATACCGGTGTATTGATTGCTTGAATTTTGAAAGACGAATGGGGCGAAAGATGAGTCGCTGGCAATAATGTACTTGCTTTTCACTGGAGTAGCTTTTTGTCCAGCAGCAGTAGTTGTCGTTGGGCTTGCCGTAGTTGTAGAAGCTGTCCATTTTCGGATGATTTGCTCCAAGCTACCATCTTTCTTCATTTGTGCTAGGGCTTCGTTAAACTCGGTAACCAAGTGTTCATACTTGCTCCCTTTCTTGACACCAAAGGCAAAGCTTCCAACAGCCTCACCATCCATATTGATGCTGAGATCTTGTCCTTGGTTAATCGCATACTCGATAACAGGTTTATCATCCATGATGGCATTTACAGCACCAGCACTTAGACTGTTATTCATCAAATCACCAGTATCAAAGGTTTTAATAGAGAAACCGTATTTATCTTTGATACTTTCGAGGAAACGTTGAGCGGCAGTTCCGTTCTTAACTCCAACTGTTTTCCCGCTAAGTTCCTCATATTTGGTGATTTTATTTGCCTTTGTGGTAGCAATGACAACTTTTGTATCATAATAGGTATCAGACATGGTAAAGACATTTTCACGTTCTTTTGTTTTTGTCATACCTGCCATAATAGCATCTGCTTGACCTGACTGCACTGCATTTACAGCTGCATCAAAGCCAGGATAAGACATTTGGATGTTCCATCCTTTGATTTCTGCGACTTTATTGATAATATCAACATCAATCCCTTTATAGGTTTGATCTGAATCTTTAAACTCAAAAGGTGCGTAAGCTGTATCAGACACAATCTTAACAGTATCAGCTTTTGCCATACCTAGTGAGAAAATGGGAAATAAAATGAGCAAATATGCTAGTATTTTTTTCTTCATTTTTAGTCTCCTTTTCCGAATATTTTCCCATTATATCAGAAAATGAATGAAAAGGCAAATTTTATGGATTTTATGTAAGAAAATGTAACATAGAATCCTTGCTCTCATCAACCTAGAGAAGAGTCTGAAAAGTAAATTTATGGTAAAATAGAAGGATAGAAAAATGCAGATGAGGCAATCATGATTAATCGAATTACAGATAATACATTTAAACTAGTATCAAAATATGAACCTTCAGGAGATCAACCCCAAGCGATTGAGCAGTTGGTTGACAATATCGAGGGTGGAGAAAAGGCTCAGATTTTGATGGGGGCGACGGGTACAGGGAAGACCTATACCATGAGTCAGGTCATTTCCAAAGTCAATAAACCAACTTTGGTCATTGCCCACAACAAAACCCTAGCTGGTCAGCTCTATGGGGAGTTTAAGGAATTTTTCCCTGAAAATGCTGTTGAGTACTTTGTGTCCTACTATGATTATTACCAACCTGAGGCCTATGTCCCTTCAAGCGATACCTATATAGAGAAGGATAGCTCGGTTAATGATGAGATTGACAAGCTCCGTCACTCAGCGACTTCAGCACTTCTGGAGCGCAATGATGTCATCGTTGTGGCTTCAGTCTCTTGTATCTATGGTTTGGGTTCGCCTAAGGAATACTCTGATAGCGTGGTTAGTCTGCGTCCAGGTCTGGAGATTTCTCGTGATAAACTTTTGAATGACTTGGTCGATATTCAGTTTGAACGCAATGATATTGATTTCCAACGGGGAAGATTTCGCGTTCGTGGGGATGTGGTGGAGATTTTCCCAGCTTCCCGAGATGAACACGCTTTTCGAGTAGAGTTTTTCGGGGATGAGATTGACCGTATCCGTGAGGTTGAGGCTTTGACAGGTCAGGTATTGGGAGAAGTAGATCATTTGGCGATTTTCCCTGCCACTCACTTTGTGACCAATGATGACCACATGGAAGTTGCGATTGCGAAAATTCAAGCAGAATTAGAAGAGCAGTTAGCTGTCTTTGAGAAGGAAGGCAAACTGCTAGAAGCCCAGCGTTTGAAACAGCGAACAGAGTATGATATTGAGATGTTACGTGAGATGGGCTATACCAACGGTGTTGAAAACTACTCACGCCACATGGATGGTCGTAGCGAAGGAGAGCCTCCTTATACGCTTCTTGACTTTTTCCCAGATGATTTCTTGATCATGATTGATGAAAGTCACATGACCATGGGGCAGATTAAGGGCATGTACAATGGAGACCGTTCTCGTAAGGAAATGTTGGTCAATTATGGTTTCCGTTTGCCGTCTGCCTTAGATAATCGTCCTCTCCGTCGGGAGGAGTTTGAGAGTCATGTTCATCAGATTGTTTACGTTTCAGCGACACCAGGTGACTATGAAAATGAACAGACCGAGACAGTGATTGAGCAAATCATTCGTCCGACAGGACTTCTAGATCCTGAAGTGGAAGTCCGTCCAACTATGGGACAGATTGATGACCTCCTAGGTGAAATCAATGCCCGTGTTGAAAAGAATGAGCGAACCTTTATTACCACCTTGACCAAGAAAATGGCAGAAGACTTGACCGACTACTTCAAAGAAATGGGCATCAAGGTCAAGTACATGCACTCGGACATCAAGACCTTGGAACGGACGGAGATAATCCGTGACCTACGCTTGGGTGTCTTTGATGTCTTGGTCGGAATCAACCTGCTCCGCGAAGGGATTGACGTTCCTGAGGTAAGCTTGGTTGCCATTCTCGATGCTGATAAGGAAGGTTTCCTTCGTAACGAACGTGGACTCATCCAGACTATTGGCCGTGCTGCCCGTAATAGCGAAGGCCATGTCATCATGTATGCGGACACGATGACTCAATCTATGCAACGAGCCATCGATGAAACTGCCCGCCGTCGGAAAATCCAGATGGCTTATAATGAAGAGCATGGTATCGTACCTCAAACCATTAAGAAAGAAATCCGTGATCTTATTGCCGTGACCAAGGCAGTTTCTAAGGAAGAGGACAAGGAAGTCGATATCAATAGCCTCAACAAACAAGAACGCAAAGAACTCGTCAAGAAACTGGAAAAACAAATGCAAGAAGCCGTCGAAGTACTTGATTTTGAACTGGCAGCTCAGATACGTGACATGATGTTGGAAGTGAAGGCGTTGGATTAGTGCAGGAGTAAAAAGAAATGGATATATTAGATGATTATAAAAAAGGTGCTCGCTATTTTGAGTTGAAAAATACTATACAGTCTTTAGATGATTTAGATAGTAAAGTAGAGAATATTAATGACATAATGGAAGCTTTTTTACAATTTCCTCCAAAAGAAAAATGGGAAAAATTAGAAACAACTTTATATATATTACATGAATTTAGTAAATTTGTCGATGAAACAATTTTAAAAAAAGTTTTATTAGAGACAGAATTATTATTTAAAGAAAACAATGAAACATTTATTAGTGTGTATATACTAAATAATTACTTCCGATCTTTGAACGACTATTTGAAAAAAATTTAGGAGTAGAAGATTGTCAAGACTTTTTCAATGATAATAGTATATTTTTCACAGTTATTAATCGTATCAAAAATCAAGACTTAAATGACATCAATAAATCTACTTGTGCTCAAATACTCGATATAATGATTATCATTTTTGAAAGAGGTGAAGGTTCTGAAAGACTGAAAGAAAAAATAAAACAAGATTTGGGATCTATTATTGATATGATTCTTTTAAAATTTCTGTTTGCTTCTATAAGTATTAGTTATTTTCACCTTGATATTCTATTAAAGATTTTTAAGTCGGAACATTTATATTTAATTAATAGCTTCTATAAAATGAATCCTGATAATTATAGTGTAAGACATTATTTATCGTGGTTAGAGACAAAAGACTATGATATTATCAAGGAATCTATAGAAACACTTCAAACTATACTAAAATATACTGATTCAGATATTAGGAAGAGTACAATTTATAATTTATTGGAGAAAGCAGATGAAATAAATGATGAAGATGTAGTAACTTTACAAGATTTTCATGAAGATGTTTTGGAAGAATTTGCAAATACTCTTATTGATAAAATTCGAGCACTTTTGACAATTAATGCTCAAGATCTTGATAATAGTGAAGAATATGGTCATTATACTAAAATTGAAACTTTAACGAACCACTTAATTAAAACGATAAAATCTGGTAATTCAAGTGAACCTGCGTATTTGAGATTAACAAATTCTAAACAATTAAATGATCCTATGGAAGGAAGAGCCATCTATGACTACTTGGAAATAGAAAACTCCTCGGACTGCTATCAGAGTTCCAATGTCTTTCTATCTTCGATGACAACTATATCTGATAGTCTTCCCATGTGGAAAGAATATGCAGAAGAATCTAAAGGAGCATTTCTACAGTACGATAAAAAGTATTTACAACAAATTATTGAGCATGACTCCTTAGAGTTTGTGAGAATATTCTATTTAAACAGTACGAGAGAAGACGATTCTGATATTATACAAAAGCTTAATGACTTAAAAGAGTTAATTCAAGAATTAAAGGCTAGACATACTGAAGAAAGTAGGAAGGTACAGTCAAATATCTTTAAAAATTTAGCAAAAATATCCTATCTTTTTAAGGTATCCGATTATGAATATGAGAGTGAGTATCGTATTTTAATCAACTTTGATGATTCAGAAATTGAAAGACGACTAAATCCCAAACTCATAACAGATGATAGGATCGAAATTGAAGAACTCAGAGTTTTATCAGGTGGTATTGGACTTAGTGAAAATGAGAAATCTGGTTATAAAGATTTTAGGAAATATATTCACTTAGAATCAAAGGAAGATGGGAGATATGCTTTATTTGTATACATCAATTTATTACCATTGAAATATTCAAAAGTAATTCTAGGTCCGAAGGTTACGGATGCAGACTATATTGCTCCTTATCTCAAACTTGCCAATCCTGATATAGAGATAGAAAGTTCAAAGATTCCTTATCGTTGAGTTGAGGATAACTTAAAGCAGAAGGTGTTTTAGAGAATTTAGTGAGATTAAAATAGATATTGCAGACTTAATTGGAAAATTTTAAATATTAAAGTTTGGCTTTGAACTTAGACCATCTATTCTTAAAAGTTGATTTGTTTTCATATTGTACAATCAACAAACAATCACGTTTTAGCAGATATTTTAAATGGAAAGAAGTTATTATGAATTTGAAAGAGACGAAGTATAAGAAGTCATCAGGGTTAGATTCTGTTCGTTTTTGGTTACAAGGGCATCGATTTGTCAAATTTATGCTTGATATTGTCTTTTATATCATCTTGTTCCTAGTTATAGAATTTACAACATCACAGAACAAAAGCATTCCAGCTGATTTTCGGTACAGAGAGCTTTTATTTCCCTTGCAATTGAATCTTTTTATTTTGGGTAATAGGTTCTATGCTCTCTTTTTGTCAGTGAAAACTGAAAAAGAAAGGACCCTTAAAAGATTTTGTGAACCCTTTATTTATATCAATATCCTTAGCTTCATTTTTCAACTGATTGGCGTGAGAAAAAGAGGAAGAGTTGTTCTGTCACCTTTGTTTTCACTGGAGTCATCCTATATCTGGTTTCCTATTGTTGTCTACCTTCTAGTCTTGATGTTAACTCTGGCAATCTTCTTTCTCTCTAAAGGTTCAAAAAAAGGAGTAGATGAAAATGAAGATGAGTAGGCAAATGAAGTATAAGACAAAAGAAAAGTCTTCTTGGACTAAGAGGATTTTTCTTTGGATGGAAAGGCACAGAAGGATTGCTCAACTTTTGGATACGAGTGTATTATTTGGATCTATGTTTGTATCATTTCTTGCCGCCTCTTACATTAGTTATCTATTACCGAGCATGAACTATCTTTCCCCCTTAAGCTTCAATCTTATCCTTCTGATCTTATCAACCTATTTCCTTGTCTTTCGTTTTAGTAGTGATAAACTTCAGAAATGGCGTTACTTTTCATGGGGATTTATTGGGTTCAATGGTCTTCTTTTTCCCTTTCATCTCTTGGTAGGTCTGAATTGGCTAGGACGTCGTAAGTCAACGAATTTCCCTCCTATAATTTCTATGGATCCAGCCTATGTCTGGGTTCCTATTGTAAGTTATCTATTTTTCTTTTTCTTGGGGCTGGGAATTCTGCTTTTGATTATACGGATAGAAAAGAGAAGAAGGAGGCGTAAATGGAACGAAAGACTAAGAGACAAAAGAAGATCAAACAACAGAACAGACAAATGAGAAAAATCCAGAAAAAGTATTCTTTGGTAGCTCACGTCCAATTGTGGCAGGAAAGACATTCAAAGATTGCTTCTTTTATGGATGGTGGTATAATATTATTATCTATTTTTGGTATCATGTATGTATTGTTCGGGACGTCACTTATCCCGAAACCATATCAAGAAATGTCCTATGTCTTGCCAATTATTATGAATTTTGTCTTTTTGGTTCACACACTTTATCAAGGTATTTTTAGAGATGGTTTTAGCAATAAGGCTTCAGTACAAGGATTTTTAAAAGCTTTTCTATACATAAATGGACCTATTTTTCTCCTCCACTTACTTGTTGGGGTGAAAGGGAGAAATGTTAAAAAAAATCCTTCCTTATTATCTGTTGATTATCGCTACATCTGGCTTCCAATTGCTACCTATCTAATCTTTTTCATCATTCCAGCGATATTGATGGTGATTTTGAAATATAATGACAAAAAGAGGAAAAATCATGACAAAAGAAAATCTAACTAAGTTAATTTCGTTTAAGACACTTTATTTAGCTTTGCTGACCTTTGTGGTTCTTCATTTGGTGTTGCTGGTTTTTGGACTATCTTTTACGCCGATTTTGTGGAATAGTTGGTTTTTCATTCTTTGTTTGACCTTCCTAATCCATCCTTGGAGAATCTTTTATAGAACAAGAGATGCTAAATGGTATCACCTTATTTTTCAAGTATTTAGTGGATTGGTGACATTTTACCTTTGGTTTGCAGCATTTTTTGTTTTATCAGTTATCTCGGATCCAGCCGTCCCTATCAATATAGACTATCGCATAGAAGATAAGGAAATCATCATTGCTAGAGGTTTTTTGGCCCGTACTACTTATGACCATCATGAATTGATTAATCCCTTTATCATGAAGTCCGAAGTAAAATATCGAGATGAATAATAACAAATAGAAAGTGAGTGAATCCATGTCACGTTCCCAAAAAACAATCCTAACAAACATCTGCCTTGTCGAAGATAAGGCGCGAGGTAAAGTCCTAATGCAATATCGCTCTCCTGAAAACAATCGCTGGTCTGGCTATGCCTTTCCAGGAGGACATGTTGAGAATGGCGAGGCCTTTGCCGAGTCTGTCATTCGTGAGATTTATGAAGAAACTGGTTTGACCATTCAGAATCCCCAACTGGTCGGCATTAAAAACTGGCCCTTAGATACAGGTGGG
This sequence comes from Streptococcus sp. C300, assembly GCF_000187645.1. Classification (GTDB taxonomy): domain Bacteria; phylum Bacillota; class Bacilli; order Lactobacillales; family Streptococcaceae; genus Streptococcus; species Streptococcus oralis_CQ. Next base: position 99,382 of record NZ_GL732467.1, on the reverse strand, counting down.
CGCTACATCGTTGTTTGTTATAAGGCGACAGAGTTTACTGGAAGTCTCCAATCCTCAGAAGAAGGAGAAGTATCTTGGGTACAAAAAGACCAGATTCCAAATTTGGATCTGGCCTATGATATGTTGCCTCTGATGGAAATGATGGAAGCACCTGACAAGTCTGAGTTCTTCTATCGCCACCGTACAGAGGACGGCTGGGAGAAAGAAATTTTCTAGTCTTTTACCAAATAACCCAACTGATCCAAGGCCTCCTCGATATAGTGGAGGTCTTGTTGTGTCTCGGCTTCAACAAGGTGGTAATGGATGCCGTCTGTCAATTCAGAAAGGGGTCTAAAGTCTGAATTCTCGACTTGTTCCAGAAAGTGCTGGACATCTCGGCGACAAGTGAGTTTGAGTAGGGTTTCAATTTCGCCATAAACGGGATGATCGATTAAGATATTTTGAACGCGTCCGCCATTATCTACAATAGCTAGTAGTTCCTGACCGATTTCTTCCAGTTCATGTTTCACTTTAAAGAGTTTGTGGACGTAGGGGCTGGCATCATTTTCTTTGTAGATATAGCCACGATTGGTGGATAGGATAGGAGCTCCATCTGCTCGGAGAATAGCGATGTCCTGTACAATGACCTGACGAGTAACATGGAAGTGCTCAGCCAAGGTTTGACCATTGAGAGCTTTTGGCGCCTCTTTTAACAGTTTGAGAAGAGCTTGTTTGCGATCCTTTGTCATAGTTTTTCCTTTTAGCGACGTTTTCGAAGCACTTTATAGACAGCTAGTGCTAATGTATAGTCTACCATACTATGGACGATTGTGCCAAAACCAACTAGGACAAAGAGAACATAAAACATATTTTCAACATTTGTCCCTGAAGTAGCATAAAAGATGATACAAGCTATTACTTCAGCGATAGCATGAACAACACCCAAAACAAAGTTAAAAATCCAAGACGCCTTTGGTTTATCCAAGGTTTCAGGGAATTTCTTTAAGTACAAAGCCCCCAAAGTACCAAAAACAATGTGAGAGAAGGCACGAAGTACAATAACAGGCGGATAGCCAGCCATCAGGAAACCGAAACTGGAAGCAATAATCACAAAAGCAGCCATCAAAGGCGAAAGAAACATGGCGATAAAGATGGGGATATGACTTCCCAAGGTGTAAGAAGCCGGTGGGATAACGATTTTAAAAGGCATAATGATTGGAATCAAAATCGCTATTGCAGTGAGTAGGGCAGTCATAGTCATAAACTGCGTTTTTTTCCGTATATCCATAAGAACCTCCATTTATCTGTATATACACAAGTATAGTACAATAAATCACCAATCAAGTCAAGAAGTATTATTGATTTTTCAGGAAAATTTGGTTAAAATGTGATAAAGAATAATAGGAACTGAGGAGAAATCGTGATGATACTTTTTGTTTACCTAATCGTGGTAATCGTGATAATGTCAAAACAGAAAAGCGAAGGGAAAGTAGTCTCAGGTTGGACTCGTTTCCTAGTTTATAGTTTATTAGTCCTTTCGATACTCTCTCTATTAGCAAGCAGTCTGGCTGTTTCACTCTTTAGCCTTCCTTTATTAGGTTTTCTTTTGATGGCAGCAATACTAGAAATTGCTTATTTCGTCAGATTGGTGATTGCATTTGGTTTGGTTTTACTATCACTAACCCTATACTTGGATAGCCAGAAAAGTCAGCAACCTACACCGCTTTCGCATCAACTTCTGCGCTTTGGCTTTCACATTCTATTGATGTTTCTTATGTTTTAAATGCTAAACTCCACCTTCAGGACGAAAGTGGAGTTGTTTTATTTTTTCAAGGTTTGTAAACGTGGGACAATTGCTACTGTTAGAACGGCAGAAATGACAAGCTCGGCAATTGAGTTTGTAGAAATAACGGTTGCCAGGAGTTTTTGAATATTGCCGTCGAAGACATTTCCAAAAAGGAAGAAGATTCCCCCAAGAACAAAGACGGTGTTTGTAAGGGAACCGAGAGCACCAGCAAAGATGAGACCCGTTCTGTTTTTTAATAATTTATAAACCAAGTAAGGTGTCAGACCGATCAAAATGCGAGGGACAATAGCGATAATCGCAGAATAGATGTTTCCATTCGGTACGAAAGGTGAGAAGAGGTAGCTGGTTGGTAGAATCGTAATCGTATTTACCGTTAAGCTTAGCAGTCCCATCAAAAAACCAAGTGTAACTCCAACGCGAGGACCATAGATGATACTAGCAATAATGACTGGAATATGAACGATAGTTGGTTTAATTGGAAATGGGAAAAGATTAAATAGGAGAGAGCTCAAAAAGTGGATAACGAGCATAACTGCAAAAAAGATAGCAATTGGAGCAATGTTAGAGCGTTTGTTCATCGAGGGTTTCCTTTATTCTTTCTAAAATAGTATTCAGGTCAGCTAGGGCGCCTTTGCCGTGATCGCCACAGGCTAGTAGAGATTCTTTTGGAGAGATAATCTGATAACCATAGGTCTCTAATGTTTTTAGATTAGCCTGAGTTGCTGGATGGTCATACATTTTTGTATTCATGGCTGGTGCGACTAACTTTTTGACATGTTCTGGCAGGGCAAGCGCTGTGCTTGTCACCATGTTGTCCGCAAATCCGTGGGCTAGTTTGGCAATAGTATTAGCAGTAGCAGGAGCTACAATAAAAAGGTCAGTGCTTTTGCCTAGTTCGATATGATTGACTTGATCAGGATAAGGTTCCTTCATGATATCAAGGTGGACAGGATTTTGAGAGAGGACCTGTAGTGTTAACGGTTGGATAAACTCTCTCGCTGCCTCAGTCATTAAGACAGTGACCTGATGGCCTTGTTTCTTCAAGGAACTGACTAGGCCAGCTGATTTATAGGAGGCAATGGAACCTGTCACTGCGATGAGAATATTTGCCATGGCTTTCCTTTCTATGAATCGTATGCTTGAATTTTTTCAAGGAGGAGGTTTGCAATTTCCTCTTTGGTTTGAACGGTTTGGAGTTCCTCTTTCTCAACAAAGATTGCGCGATGCTGATTTGCTGAAATTTGAGTCAGGTCATTTGCAATGATTAAGTCTGCTTGGTTCTTGATAAGACTCTTTCGTGCGATCTCAATGAGATAATCCTCAGAGACATCAACCAGCAATTTAAACCCAATCAGATGAATGGCAGGATTCCATTCCTTGACTAGAGAGATGATTTTTGGAGTCTTTTTAAGGAACAAAACCTGAACTTCATCAGTTGAAGAAATCTTAGCTTCTATATTTTGCTTGTCTAATAATTCTTCCAGATTAGAGCTCGTCTTAACTTCATCTAGTCCCGTCATATAAACAGGAGTGTAGTCAGAAACTGCCATCGAATGAATCAAGACCTGATAATCTTGAACACACTTTTTCATCTCTAAAAGAAGATCATTCGTATTTTTGATTTCTAGAATGGTTAGATGGCGATGAGGTTCTGGCTTAAGAGCACTAGGAGTAGTAATCAGACAAATCTCATGACCAGCAGCAAGTAGGGTTTCGGTAATAATTTTCCCCAAGCGACCAGTCGAGTGATTCGTGATAGAGCGGACGCTATCGATTGCTTCACTTGTGCCGCCTGACGTAACTAAAATTTTCATAGGACTATTGTACACAAAAATAAACAGTAAGTAAAATGAAAGCGATAAATTTTTGGAAAAACGAAGCTACACTATAGTTTATAACTATAAAGCCATATAAAATTTTCAAAAGAGCCCTAAAAATCTTTAAAACAATGATATTTACGAACGTTTAGAGAGTTTATGGATGTTAAAAATCTTGTTTTGTGATATAATGAATTATCACATTAGAGGTTAGAGGAGTTTTGAATGAAAACAGATATTGAAATCGCACAGAGTATTGAGTTGAAACCAATCGTTGATGTTGTTGAGAAACTTGGTATTTCTTACGACGATTTGGAATTGTACGGGAAGTATAAGGCTAAACTCAGCTTTGATAAAATTCGTGCAGTTGAGAGCAATCCAGTTGGGAAATTAATCTTGGTTACTGCCATCAATCCAACTCCAGCAGGTGAAGGAAAATCAACTATTACCATTGGTCTTGCGGATGCCTTGAACAAGATTGGCAAAAAAACCATGATTGCTATCCGCGAACCATCTCTTGGTCCAGTCATGGGGATTAAGGGTGGTGCAGCTGGTGGTGGTTACGCCCAAGTGCTTCCAATGGAGGACATCAACCTTCACTTTACCGGGGATATGCATGCCATTACAACAGCCAACAATGCTCTTTCAGCCTTGATTGACAATCACTTGCACCAAGGAAATGAGCTGGGAATCGACCAACGTCGTATTCTCTGGAAACGTGTAGTGGACTTGAACGACCGCGCCCTTCGTCATGTAACCGTTGGACTTGGTGGTCCTCTAAACAGTATTCCTCGTGAGGATGGTTTTGATATTACAGTTGCTTCAGAAATCATGGCCATTCTTTGCTTGGCAACGGACATCGAGGACTTGAAACGTCGTTTGGCGAATATCGTTATTGGCTATCGCTATGACCGTACACCAGTTACTGTTGGTGATTTACAGATTGAGGGAGCATTAGCATTGATTTTGAAAGATGCTATCAAACCGAACTTGGTTCAGACAATTTACGGTACACCTGCCTTTGTACACGGTGGTCCATTTGCCAATATCGCTCATGGATGTAACTCTGTTTTGGCAACAAGCACAGCCCTTCACTTGGCTGATTATACTGTTACTGAAGCTGGTTTTGGTGCGGACCTTGGTGCTGAGAAATTCCTTGACATTAAGACACCAAACTTGCCAGCATCTCCAGATGCTGTTGTCATCGTCGCAACTCTCCGTGCCCTTAAGATGAATGGTGGTGTAGCTAAGGACGCTCTTACAGAGGAAAATGTAGAAGCAGTTCGTGCAGGTTTTGCTAACTTGAAACGCCACGTTGAGAACATCCGTAAGTTCGGTATTCCAGCAGTTGTAGCTATCAATGAATTTGTTTCTGATACAGAGGCTGAAATCGCAGCCTTGAAGGAACTTTGTGCCTCAATCGATGTACCAGTAGAATTGGCTAGTGTCTGGGCTGATGGCGCAGAAGGTGGTGTAACACTTGCCGAAACACTTGTCAAGACAATCTCTGAAAATCCAGCCAACTACACTCGTCTTTATGACAATGACCTTTCTGTCCAAGAAAAGATTGAAAAGATTGTTACTGAAATCTATCGTGGTAGCAAAGTGAACTTTGAGAAGAAAGCTCAAACACAAATCGCTCAAATCGTTCAAAACGGATGGGACAAATTGCCAATCTGTATGGCTAAAACTCAGTACAGTTTCTCAGACAATCCAAATGCACTTGGAGCACCAGAAAACTTTGAAATTACCATTCGTGAATTGGTACCAAAATTAGGGGCAGGCTTTATTGTTGCCCTAACTGGTGATGTCATGACCATGCCAGGCCTTCCAAAACGACCAGCCGCTCTTAATATGGATGTTGAAAGCGACGGAACTGTTCTAGGATTGTTCTAATAGTTTAATTGAATTAAAATGAGTTTGGAAATAATATCCAAGCTCATTTTTTTATCTAGCTTTAAGGAGTTGTCTTCAGCTGATAATAGAGTTACTTTCTAGACGCAATCAGTCTAGGTAAAGATATTTTCCTCGATTTCTGATATAATAGAAACATTGACTTCAAGAGTAAGGAAGAGAAAATGAACGCATTATTGAATGGAATGAATGACCGTCAGGCTGAGGCAGTGCAAACGACAGAAGGGCCCTTATTAATCATGGCTGGTGCTGGTTCTGGGAAGACTCGTGTTTTAACTCACAGAATCGCCTACTTGATTGATGAAAAGATGGTCAATCCTTGGAATATTTTGGCCATTACCTTTACCAATAAGGCGGCGCGTGAGATGAAGGAGCGTGCCTATGGCCTCAATCCAGCTACTCAGGACTGTTTGATTGCGACCTTTCACTCCATGTGTGTTCGTATCCTACGTCGCGATGCGGATCATATTGGCTACAATCGGAATTTCACTATTGTAGATCCTGGTGAGCAACGAACTCTCATGAAACGCATTCTCAAGCAGTTAAACTTGGATCCAAAAAAATGGAATGAACGAACCATTTTGGGAACCATTTCCAATGCTAAGAATGACTTGATTGATGATGTGGCTTATGCTGCTCAGGCTGGTGATATGTATACGCAAATCGTGGCCCAGTGTTATACAGCTTATCAAAAGGAGCTTCGTCAGTCTGAGTCCGTTGACTTTGATGATTTGATTATGCTGACCCTGCGTCTCTTTGATCAAAATCCTGACGTCTTGACTTACTATCAGCAGAAGTTCCAGTACATTCATGTTGATGAGTACCAAGATACCAACCATGCCCAGTATCAATTGGTCAAACTCTTGGCTTCACGCTTTAAAAATATCTGCGTAGTCGGTGATGCTGACCAGTCTATTTACGGTTGGCGTGGGGCTGATATGCAGAATATCTTGGATTTTGAGAAAGATTATCCTCAAGCCAAGGTAGTTTTGCTAGAGGAAAATTACCGTTCAACCAAAACCATTCTCCAAGCAGCCAATGACGTCATCAAAAACAATAAAAACCGTCGCCCCAAGAATCTCTGGACCCAGAATGCCGATGGGGAGCAAATCGTTTATTATCGCGCAAATGACGAACAGGATGAGGCTGTTTTTGTAGCCAAAACCATTGATGAACTTGGTCGTAGTCAAAACTTCCTCCACAAGGATTTTGCAGTTCTTTATCGGACTAATGCGCAATCCCGTACTATTGAGGAAGCACTGCTTAAGTCCAATATTCCTTATACTATGGTCGGAGGGACCAAGTTCTACAGCCGTAAGGAAATCCGTGATATTATCGCCTACCTTAATCTTATTGCTAATTTAAGTGACAATATCAGTTTTGAGCGCATTATTAACGAACCAAAACGTGGAATTGGCCCAGGAACCGTTGAGAAAATCCGTGATTTTGCGAATATGCAAGAGATGTCTATGCTGGATGCTTCAGCTAATATTATGTTGTCTGGCATCAAAGGAAAAGCAGCACAGTCAATTTGGGACTTTGCCAATATGATCTTGGATTTGCGAGAAAAACTGGATCAATTAACTATCACCGAGCTGGTGGAGGCTGTTCTAGAAAAAACAGGTTATGTCGATATTCTTAATGCTCAGGCAACCTTGGAAAGCAAGGCGCGGGTTGAAAATATCGAAGAGTTCCTATCTGTTACCAAGAACTTTGATGACAATCCTGATAGTCAAGAAGAAGAAACAGGTTTGGATAAACTCAGTCATTTCTTGAATGACTTAGCCTTGATTGCAGATACGGATACAGGCAGTCAGGAGACATCAGAAGTGACCTTGATGACCCTCCATGCAGCTAAGGGACTTGAGTTCCCAGTTGTCTTTATCATTGGGATGGAGGAAAATGTCTTTCCCCTTAGCCGTGCAGCAGAAGATCCGGATGAACTGGAAGAGGAACGTCGTTTGGCCTATGTAGGTATCACGCGCGCGGAGAAAATCCTCTATCTGACCAATGCCAACTCTCGATTACTGTTTGGGAAGACCAACTATAACCGTCCAACACGTTTCATCAATGAAATCAGTTCGGACTTGCTTGAGTATCAGGGCTTGGCTCGACCAGCCAATACTAGCTTTAAGGCTTCTTATAGCAGTGGCGGAGTGGCCTTTGGTCAAGGTATGAGCTTAGCCCAGGCCCTTCAAGAACGGAAACGCAATGCCGCACCAAGCTCTATCCAGTCTAGTGGTCTCCCATTTGGTCAGTTTGCAGCCGGAAATAAAAAAGATTCAAGCGATACCAACTGGTCTATTGGGGATATTGCTCTCCACAAGAAGTGGGGAGAGGGAACTGTTCTGGAAGTCTCTGGTAGCGGTGATACTCAGGAGTTGAAAATCAATTTCCCAGAAGTGGGGCTGAAAAAACTCTTAGCCAGTGTAGCCCCAATTGAGAAAAAAATCTAATTTTCTATCCTTCTCACGAATAATAAAGTGAGGAGGATTTTTATGTACAGTATTTCATTCCAAGAAGATTCACTCTTGCCTAGAGAAAGACTGGTTAAAGAAGGAGTAGAGGCACTGAGCAATCAAGAATTGCTAGCAATTCTACTCAGAACCGGAACGCGTACGGCCAATGTTTTTGAAATTTCCCAGAAAGTCTTAAACAGTTTGACTAGTCTAACTGATTTGAAAAAAATGACCCTGCAGGAATTGCAGAGTCTGTCTGGTATTGGACGGATTAAGGCCATTGAACTACAAGCAGTGATTGAACTGGGACATCGCATTCACAAACATGAAACCCTTGAGATGGAAAGTATTCTCAGTAGTCAAAAGCTAGCCAAGAAAATGCAACAGGAACTTGGCGATAAAAAACAAGAGCACCTAGTGGCGCTCTATCTCAATACTCAAAATCAAATCATTCATCAGCAAACTATTTTTATCGGCTCTGCGACACGCAGCATTGCTGAACCGAGGGAAATCCTTCACTATGCCCTCAAGCATATGGCTACCTCAGTGATTCTCGTTCACAATCATCCATCTGGTGCAGTATCTCCTAGTCGAAACGACGACCATGTCACTAAACTAGTCAAGGAAGCCTGCGAACTGATGGGAATTGTTTTCTTGGACCATCTGATTGTCTCGCACTCGGATTACTTTAGTTACCGTGAAAAGACGGATTTGATTTAAGATTGCACATGATCTTACTCAATCACTTTTAAAACATAGGAATCTACTTCAGCCATATTGATAACAGGAAGAGGTTTTATCGTGGGTACAAGTAAATTTTCTTGAACGATAAAGTTGACAATCGAATTGAAATCTTCGATTTTATAATATCTTTTTTTATGAATGAGAATATCTCTGTAAAAGTAAAGACTTGAATGAAATTTACTTTTTAGTTTAGCATCTGCCTTTTTACAAAATAGTTTTGCCTTTTTAGACATTTCTTTCAGCTGTTTTTCTTTTTCTTTTTGAGATAGTTTATCGAAATTCTCTTTATTCTTAGAAAAAGATTGGTAACTTTCCGCTGTTAAAAGTCTATAGAGATTAGAAAGATGAAAGCAAACCGTTATTTCTTTTTCATTGTTTGATAAGAAAAGATTAGCTTCCTTTTCCTTATAAGATATGAAAACATTAGCTTCTATATCTCTCAAAATCTCATGAGTAGAAGGTATTTTAATTTCATTCATGATTTAATAACCTATTTATAAGTCCTAGAGTTCGTTAACAACATAGTCAAACAATGTTTTATCTTTGGGGCGATTTTCAAATAAAAATTCAGGGTGCCATTGAACACCAAGATAAGGGAAACCGTCCGTAGTTGTCACAGCTTCAATGATTCCATCTTTAGGATCATGTGCTACAACCTTAAGATTAGGAGCTAAATCTTTAATGCTCTGGTGGTGGAAGGAGTTGATATGAGAGATTTCTCCATAGATTTCTCGAAGAATAGTATCAGGTTCTGTTACGAGGCGTTGTGTTGTGTATTCGGCTGAACAGTCCTGCCAATGATCCTCGATATCTTGGTGAAGCGTGCCTCCCATAGCGACATTGAAAAGTTGAGTACCCCGACAAACAGAGAAAATTGGTTTCTTTTGCTTAATCGCTTCTTTGATAAGTGCTAGTTCAAAAATATCTCTTTGAAGGTGGTAGTCATCACTATCAATAGCCTTTGGTTCACCATAGTATTTTGGATCAACATTTTGCCCACCCGTTAGGATGAGCTTATCAATGATACTGATGTAATAGGCAGCCATTTCTTGATCACCAATCGGTAGGATGATTGGAATTCCGCCAGCGTCTTTGACTCCTTCAACAAAGCCCTTTGCTGCATAGCTCATCATGATGTCATCATCTGGATGAGCTTTTTCATTTCCTGTAATCCCAATAACTGGTTTTTTCATAAATGCTTTCGCTTTCTAATCCTCTTTACGCATAAAATAGAGGAGGGTTTGGAGTTCGCTTGTCAAATCGACATACTGAACGACCACATCTTTTGGGAGGTGAAGGTGAACAGGGGAAAAGCTGAGAATACCTTTTATACCTGCATCAACCAAAAGATTGGCAACTTCTTGTGATTGAACACTTGGAACTGTTAGGATAGCAGTTTTGACATCTGCTTCTTTGATTTTTTCTTTAATCTGCGAGATACCATAGATTGGAATTCCATCAGGTGTCTGGCTTCCAACTTCTGGATGGTCATCTAGGTCAAAGCCCATGATAATTTTCATCTTGTTACGCTCGTGGAAGCGGTAGTGGAGTAGGGCATGTCCCATATTTCCGATTCCAACCAACATAACATTTGTAATTGAGTTATCATTTAGGAGATCAGCAAAAAAATTCATCAATTTTTTGACATCGTAACCAAAACCACGACGACCTAGTTCACCAAAATAGGAAAAATCCCGACGAACGGTCGCAGAATCGATACCGATAGCCTCTGCAATTTGCTTGGAGTTGGCACGTTCGATTTTTTCTGCATGAAATCTCTTGAAAATTCGATAGTAAAGAGAGAGTCTTTTTGCTGTTGCTTTTGGAATAGCAGACTGTTTATCTTTCACAAAATCACAACCTTTCTATTCTTCTATTTTATAGAAACATTGTGAAAAAATCAACAAAAATAAGAAAAAACTAAGAAATTTCTTAGTTTTTATCTGAAAAATGAGCTTGTGATAGAAAACGGTAAAGATCGCCAACCAATCCTTGATAAATCACCTTATCATTCAGCGTTAAGGAGCTGAATAGCAGAGTATCAGGTAGGGTCACACAGCCTGATAGAGATAACATGAGCTCTTCGTAATCCTTATATTCAAGTGTACGTTCTACGTGATAGTTATCTTGATAGGTAAGCCGATACATAGTCAATTATCTTTCTTCTTTAATGAAGATACCGCGTTCTACTAAACTGTCCATGAGGAAGTAGAATTTTTCCTGATGAATGTGGTGGTCTTCTGATTTAAAGATATTGACCAAACGAAGGCCAGACTTGTCAGTGATGTTGAGTTTAGCACCTGTAAGGTCTTTATTGATGATGATTTTTAGTTTGAAGCCTTCACCACTGTTAGGTACTTTTTCAAGTAGACGAGTCAGTTCGTAGTTTCCAACCTTTGTTTCAAAGAAAGTATTATCTTTCAGTGTGAATTTTTTGACAGTTGGGCTAAGTGTATAGTCGTAGCGGCAGTTTTGTAGTTTAATGGTTTTTTCGAATGCCATTAGATTAATCTCCAATAATGTTTTTTAAGGTTTGTGCGAGTTGTATCAGTTCTTCCTCAGTGTTAAGAGGAGAGAGACTGATACGGACAGATTCTTTCAAACGATGTGAATCTGGTCCATAAAATGCTTCAAGCACATGACTGGTTTGCACAATACCAGCAGTACAAGCTGAACCGGTAGAAATTGAAATTCCTTCAAGATCTAACCGAAGTAAAAGTAAATCATTTTTCTGACCAGGAAAGCCAATGTTGACAACATAAGGAAGTTGGTGGTTACTTTCATTGAGATAGTAGTCGAGACCTGCAATTTCTTCTAAAAAAGTAGTTTTGAGTGCGCTTAGTTTTTGGTAATGCTCAACTTGGTCATATAAATCCTCTTTTAGAGCAGCTACCATGCCTACAATGGCAGCGAGATTTTCTGTTCCAGCCCGTTTCTTTTGTTCTTGGTCTCCACCGTGAAGGTAGGAATCAAAGTCTCCAGTCGATGCATAAAGAAAGCCGACTCCTTTTGGTCCATGGAATTTGTGGGCAGAAGCGCTGAGGAAATCAATACCTAATTCCTCGGGATGGATAGGAATTTTCCCGATAGCTTGAACAGCGTCTACATGATAAGCAGCAGGATGGTCTTTTAAAATATGTCCAATTCCAGCAATAGGCAAGAGACTCCCTGTTTCATTATTAGCATACATGGTAGAAACGAGGATGGTATCGTCACGTAAAGCTTCTTGAATCTGTTGGGCAGTGATTTCTTGATTTACTGGTTGGATAATTGTCGCTTCAAAGCCAAAATGTTGAACCAGATAATCAACGGTCTCAAGGACAGAATGGTGTTCGATAGCTGTCGTGATGATATGTTTGCCACGTTCTTGATGACGGAGACAATAGCCGATAATGGCTGTGTTGTTACTTTCTGTACCACCAGACGTGAAAAAGATATGTTGAGGTTTGGTTCCAAGTAAGTGAGCCAAGTCCTGACGAGCTTGACGGAGAAGTTTACCAGCATGACGACCATGACTGTGAATACTTGAAGGATTACCATGGGTTTCTTGCATAACCTTGGTCATTTCTGCGATAGCTACAGCTGACATAGGTGTAGTTGCAGCATTGTCCAAATAAATCAAAGAATCACCTTATTTCTTTTTGTTGTAGGCAAAGAGTGGGCTGACTGGTTTTCTTTCATGAATACGGATGATAGCATCACCGAGCAATTCGCTAGCAGTAATGTAACATACATTTTTAGGAGTTCTTTCTTTTGTTGCTACAGAGTCTGTTACAAGGATTTCTTTAATGTTAGTTGCGTCTAGAAGTTCAGCAGCACCTTCTACAAAGAGGCCGTGACTAGAAACCGCATAGATTTCAGTTGCCCCTTCGCGTTCAACGATTTTTGCTGCTTCAGAGAAAGTACGACCAGTGTTTAGGATATCGTCAATCAGGATGGCTTTCTTACCTTCAACATCCCCAATGATATAGCCCTCACTTCGTTCCGAGTCATCTTGAGCATAGTCTATGATAGCGATTGGAGCATCCAAGTATTCAGCTAAGCTACGAGCACGTTTAACACCAGAGTTTTTTGGACTAACCACAACGACATCAGAACCAAGAAGACCTTTGTCACAGTAGTGTTTAGCAAATAGAGGAATTGTATAAAGATTGTCCACTGGAATGTCGAAGAAACCTTGTACCTGTACAGCATGGAGATCGAGAGTTAGAACACGGTCAACCCCAGCTTTTACTAACATATTTGAAACCAATTTAGCTGTCAGTGGTTCACGGGAAGAAGCGATGCGATCCTGACGCGCATAGCCAAAGTAAGGAAGTACGACGTTGATACTATGAGCACTGGCGCGAACACAGGCATCAACCATAATCAATAATTCCATCAAGTGGTTGCTAACTGGGTAGCTTGTTGATTGAATGATATAGACGTCATACCCACGAACACTCTCTTCGATATTGACTTGGATTTCACCATCAGAAAATTGACGTGAAGATAATTTTCCAAGAGGGACACCAACAGTATCAGCAATCTTTTGAGCGATTTCTGGGTTAGAGTTTAGGGTGAAAAGTTTCATGTTGTTTCTATCTGACATTATAGACCGTCCTCTGTAAACTTTGTGAATCTTCTTTGGAAAAGTTTCTTTTTCTTAATGAAGATTCTATTATTTTTATCTTTTCTATTTTACCAAAAAAAGGAGATTATTTCAGCTTTTTTTCATGTTTTTAATGAATCGAATTAATTTTGATGGAGCCTTCTGGTAAGTTATGTGATTTTCATCTAAAAATTGCTGAAAATCGACTTTTCCTTGTTCAAAATCTCTGACTTCAAGTTCCAGTTCATAGTCGGTTTGACCAAAGTAATGGCTTTGATCTAAGGCCATCAAACCGATATCGGTTTCCATTTCGTAACGAATCGTTTCAAGACAACCTAGAATAAGCCAGTTATGGCTTTCAATACCAATCTCAGTAAGTTTCTCCAGAACAATCCCTTGAGGTAGGATCTGTTTTTCTAAATAATATTCAGCTTCTGGAAGAGTCATTTTTTGATTGTATTCCATATTTCCAATAGTTTGAGGAACTTTCAAGGTTAATTCAGCGCAATCTGAAAGGGCGCGAATGCGCATGGCAACTTTTTTTTCGCGCAACTGGAAATCAGGCGTGTCAATGTAGTAGTTTTTTTGGTGAACAGGAGCTATATGGGCAAACTGTTTTTTTAAATGATTGTAGTCATCTTTTTTCAGTAGTGTTTTCAGTTCAATTTCTAATTGTTTCATTTTTCTAACCTTTTCTTTATCTTTGAAAGCGGATTTATGGTATAATGTACAATGTATTTATTGTATAAGATTGTAGTGAAAAAATCAAAAATTTTTAACAGCACAATCTCATACTAAAAGGGAGAAAATATGACCATAGAATGGGAAGAATTTTTAGATCCTTACATTCAAGCTGTTGGTGAATTGAAGATTAAACTTCGTGGGATTCGCAAACAGTACCGTAAGCAAAACAAGCATTCTCCGATTGAGTTTGTAACTGGCCGGGTAAAACCGATTGATAGTATCAAAGAAAAAATGGCTCGTCGAGGATTTACTTATGCAACTCTGGAAAATGACTTGCAAGATATCGCAGGGCTACGTGTCATGGTTCAGTTTGTTGATGACGTGGAAGAAGTTGTTGCAATTCTACGTAAACGTCACGATATGAGAGTCGTTCAGGAACGAGATTATATCAACCATCGTAAGGCGTCGGGTTATCGTTCTTATCATGTTGTTGTCGAATATACTGTAGATACGATAAATGGGGCTAAGACCATTCTCGCCGAGATTCAAATACGGACTTTGGCTATGAACTTTTGGGCTACTATTGAGCATTCGCTCAATTATAAGTACCAGGGGGACTTTCCAGAGGAAATAAAAGAAAGATTGGAAATCACTGCCAAAATTGCTCATCAACTAGATGAAGAAATGGGCAAGATTCGAGATGACATTCAGGAAGCTCAGGCACTCTTTGATCCTTTGAGTAGAAAACTAAACGATGGTGTAGGAAATAGTGACGATACAGATGAAGAATACAGGTAAGCGAGTTGACCTCATAGCTAATAGAAAGCCGCAGAGTCAGAAAGTTTTACATAAACTGAGGGAAAAACTCAAAAAACAGCATTTTATAATTAATGATACAAATCCCGATATCGTTATTTCGATTGGTGGAGATGGGATGCTTTTGTCTGCTTTTCACAAGTACGAGAATCAGTTAGACAAGGTTCGATTTGTAGGTGTACATACAGGACACTTGGGATTTTACACGGATTACCGTGACTTTGAGTTGGACCAGTTGGTTACCAATCTCCAACTGGATTCTGGAGCCAAGGTTTCTTATCCAGTCCTGAATGTCAAAGTGACACTTGAAAACGGAGAAGTGAAAATCTTCCGCGCTCTAAATGAAGCGAGTATCCGTCGGTCAGACCGCACCATGGTTGCAGATATCATCATTAACCACGTTCCATTCGAGCGCTTTCGTGGAGATGGTGTGACTGTCTCAACGCCTACTGGGAGCACTGCCTATAACAAATCCTTGGGAGGAGCGGTTTTGCACCCTACTATTGAAGCCTTGCAGTTGACGGAGATAGCGAGTCTTAACAACCGAGTCTATCGCACTCTGGGATCATCGATCATTATTCCCAAAAAAGATAAGATTGAGCTCTTGCCGACACGCAATGATTACCACACGATATCTGTTGACAATAGTACCTATTCTTTCCGAAATATAGAACGGATTGAGTACCAAATCGACCATCACAAGATTCACTTTGTAGCAACACCAAGTCACACTAGTTTCTGGAATCGTGTCAAAGATGCCTTCATCGGCGAGGTGGACGAATGAGGTTCGAATTTATCGCAGATGAACATGTCAAGGTCAAAACCTTTCTGAAGAAACACGAGGTTTCTAAAGGACTGTTGGCTAAGATAAAGTTTCGAGGTGGGGCTATCCTAGTCAATGATCAACCTCAGAATGCGACTTATCTCTTAGATATTGGAGATAGGGTTACCATTGATATTCCAGCAGAGGAAGGCTTTGAAACCCTTGAAGCCATTGACCGTCCTTTAGATATCCTGTTTGAGGATGACCACTTTTTGGTTTTGAATAAACCTTATGGAGTAGCTTCCATCCCCAGTGTCAATCATTCCAATACCATTGCGAATTTTATCAAAGGCTACTATGTTAAGCAGGAATACGAAAACCAGCAGGTTCATATCGTGACCAGACTGGATCGGGATACATCTGGTTTGATGCTCTTTGCCAAGCACGGTTATGCTCATGCAAGATTAGACAAGCAACTGCAACGAAAGTCTATCGAAAAACGTTACTTTGCCTTGGTTAAGGGCAATGGGGATTTGGAACCAGAAGGGGAGATTATTGCCCCGATTGCGCGTGATGTGAACTCCATTATCACGAGAAGGGTTGCCAAGGGTGGAAAATACGCCCATACATCTTACAAAGTTGTAGCGTCTTATGGAGATATTCACCTGATCGATATTCGATTGCATACTGGGCGAACCCATCAGATTAGAGTGCATTTTTCTCATATCGGTTTTCCCTTGTTGGGAGACGATCTCTATGGAGGCAGCCTAGACGATGGGATTCAACGACAGGCCTTGCATTGCCATTTCTTATCATTTTATCATCCCTTCTTGGAGCGTCAGCTAGAGCTGGAAAGCCCCTTGCCAGATGATTTTAACAATCTTATTACTCAGTTATCAACTAATACTCTTTAAAATCTATTTTGAGTATAATTTAATTTCTTAAAGGAGAAAACTCATGGAAGTTTTTGAAAATCTCAAAGCCAACCTAGTTGGCAAAAATGCTCGTATTGTTCTCCCTGAAGGGGAAGAACCTCGTATTCTTCAGGCAACCAAACGCTTGGTAAAAGAATCAGAAGTAATTCCTGTTTTGCTCGGAAACCCTGAAAAAATTAAAATTTATCTTGAAATCGAAGGGATCATAGATGGTTATGAAGTGATTGATCCCCAACATTATCCTCAATTTGAAGAAATGGTTGCTGCCTTGGTAGAGCGTCGTAAGGGCAAAATGACTGAAGAAGAAGCGCGCAAAGTTTTGGTTGATGATGTCAACTACTTTGGTGTGATGCTAGTCTACTTGGGCTTGGTTGACGGTATGGTATCTGGTGCAATTCACTCAACTGCTTCAACAGTTCGCCCAGCCCTACAAATCATTAAAACTCGTCCAAACGTAACTCGTACTTCAGGTGCTTTCCTCATGGTTCGTGGTACGGAACGTTACCTATTTGGAGACTGTGCCATTAACATCAATCCAGATGCAGAAGCTTTGGCTGAAATTGCGATCAATTCAGCAATCACAGCTAAAATGTTTGGTATTGAACCTAAAATTGCTATGCTAAGCTATTCTACTAAAGGTTCAGGTTTTGGTGAAAGTGTTGATAAGGTAGTGGAAGCTACAAAAATTGCTCACGACTTGCGTCCCGACCTTGAGATTGATGGTGAGTTGCAATTTGACGCTGCCTTTGTTCCTGAAACTGCAGCTCTTAAAGCTCCAGGAAGTAATGTAGCTGGTCAAGCAAATGTCTTTGTCTTCCCAGGTATCGAAGCAGGAAATATTGGGTACAAGATGGCAGAACGTCTCGGTGGTTTTGCGGCTGTCGGACCTGTTTTGCAAGGATTGAACAAACCAGTTAACGACCTTTCTCGTGGATGTAATGCAGATGATGTGTACAAGTTGACCCTTATCACAGCAGCTCAAGCAGTTCATCAATAAGATTTAGTCCTCTTTCCCATGGGAAGAGGCTTTTTAGTACTGAGAAAAGGACAGTTAGAAGCTTCTATGTTATACTAGATATATGTTAGATTTGAAAGAATACGGTATCGTCATGTGGCCAGAGGAGAAGATCATTTCTTTTCGTGAAAAACTCCTCAATTGGTATGATGAAAACAAGCGAGATTTACCTTGGAGGAGAAGTAAAAATCCTTATCACATCTGGGTATCTGAAATCATGCTCCAGCAGACTAGAGTGGATACAGTTATTCCATACTACGAACGATTCTTGGACTGGTTTCCAACAGTTGAAAGTCTGGCCAATGCCCCTGAAGATCGTTTGTTGAAGGCTTGGGAGGGATTGGGCTATTATTCTCGAGTGCGCAATATGCAGGCTGCAGCCCAGCAGATTATGACTGACTTTGGGGGGCAATTTCCAAATACCTATGAAGGAATTTCTAGTTTAAAAGGGATTGGCCCTTACACTGCGGGAGCTATTTCCAGTATCGCTTTTAATTTGCCTGAGCCAGCGGTTGATGGCAATGTCATGCGGGTTTTGGCACGCTTGTTTGAGGTTGATCATGATATCGGAGTTCCCAGCAATCGCAAAATTTTTCAGGCAATGATGGAAATCTTGATTGACCCGAAACGACCAGGTGACTTTAACCAAGCTCTGATGGATTTAGGTTCTGATATAGAGTCTCCGGTTAACCCTCGACCAGAAGAAAGCCCTGTTAAGGACTTTAGCGCAGCCTATCAGAACGGAACTATGGATGTATATCCGATTAAAGAACCCAAGAAAAAACCTCTCCCAATTTATCTCAAGGCCTTAGTTGTACGCAATGACCGTGGTCAATATCTACTTGAAAAAAATGAAAGCGAGAAACTGTTAGCCGGTTTTTGGCATTTCCCCTTGATCGAAGTTGATGATTTCTCAATCTTTGACGATCAGTTAGATCTCTTTTCTCAAGTCAAAGAGGAAAGCAGAGAATTTGGACCAAGCCCTCAAGAAAACTTTGAGCAGGATTATGATTTAGAAGTGAATTGGTCCCATCAAGTATTTGACCAGGTCAAGCATGTATTTAGCCATCGGAAATGGCACATTAAAATCCTAGCTGGTCAGGTGACAGAAACAAAACAGTTTTCGGACAGAGAAATTCGTTGGGTTTCTCCTCAGGAGTTTTCTGACTATCCACTTGCGAAACCTCAGCAAAAAATTTGGCAGGCTTATAAAACAACTTTTGAAGATAAAGGCCTACAGTAGCCATTTGTGCCTTCTTTGCATTTTTTTGTTATAATAGATAGAGAAAAGGTGATAAAATGAAAAAAATATTAATTGTAGATGATGAGAAACCAATCTCAGATATTATTAAGTTTAATATGGCCAAGGAAGGTTATGAAGTCGTTACAGCCTTCAATGGTCGTGAGGCAATCGAGCTATTTGAAGCTGAGCAACCGGATATTATTATCCTCGACTTGATGCTACCTGAAATAGATGGTTTAGAAGTTGCTAAAGCTATTCGTAAGACTAGTAGCGTGCCGATTATCATGCTATCAGCTAAGGATAGCGAATTTGACAAGGTTATTGGTTTAGAGTTAGGTGCAGATGATTATGTTACAAAACCTTTCTCAAACCGTGAGTTGCAGGCTCGTGTTAAGGCCCTGCTTCGTCGTACAGACCTAGTTTCTGTGGATAGCCAAGAGTCTGATGAGAAGAAATCCCAGCCACTTCAGATTGGCGATTTGGAAATTGTCCCAGACGCTTACGTGGCTAAGAAATATGGTGAGGAATTAGATTTAACCCACCGTGAGTTTGAGCTCTTATATCACTTGGCTTCCCATATTGGACAAGTGATTACGCGTGAACACTTGCTTGAGACTGTTTGGGGTTATGATTATTTTGGTGATGTTCGTACAGTGGATGTGACCATTAGACGCTTGCGTGAGAAAATCGAAGATACTCCAAGTCGTCCAGAGTACATTCTCACACGTCGTGGTGTTGGATACTATATGAGAAATAATGATTGAAGATATTAGACAAACTATTCTGACCAGCGATTTTATCTTTATTCTGATTTTACTTGGCTTTATCCTGGTGGTGACCTTGCTGTTACTGGAAAATCGTCGGGATAATATCCGTCTAAAGGAGATAAATCAAAAGGTTAAGGACTTGATTGCAGGTGATTATTCTCAAGTTTTGGACTTGCAAGGAAGTACAGAAATCACCAATATCACCAATAATCTGAACGATTTGTCAGAAGTTATTCGTTTGACCCAAGAAAATCTGGAACAAGAGAGTAAACGATTGAACAGTATTCTTTCTTACATGACAGATGGCGTTCTTGCGACTAATCGCCGTGGTCAGATTATTATGATCAACGACATGGCCAAGAAACAGCTCGGTGTGCAGAAAGAAGATGTCCTTAACAAAAGCATTTTAGAATTGCTTAAGATAGAAGATGAGTATGAGCTGCGTGATCTAATTACACAGATTCCTGAGTTGACGATTGACTCCCAAGATGTGAATGGTGAATACCTGAGTCTTCGTGTACGTTTCGCTCTGGTACGCCGTGAGTCTGGATTCATCTCGGGTTTGGTTGCTGTTTTACATGATACGACCGAGCAGGAGAAGGAAGAACGCGAACGGAGACTCTTTGTTTCGAACGTGAGTCACGAGTTGCGAACTCCTTTGACCAGTGTTAAATCTTATCTTGAAGCCTTGGACGAGGGAGCCTTGTATGATCCTGTAGCCCCTGATTTTATCAAGGTTTCGCTAGATGAAACCAACCGTATGATGCGGATGGTGACAGATCTCTTGCATCTCTCTCGTATTGATAATGCGACTACTCAGTTGGATGTGGAGTTGATTAATTTTACGGCCTTCATCACCTTTATCCTTAATCGTTTTGACAAGATGAGAGCACAGGATCAAGAGAAAAAATATGAACTGGTTCGAGATTACCCAATCAATTCAGTTTGGATCGAGATTGATACCGATAAGATGACTCAGGTGATAGATAATATTCTTAACAATGCCATCAAGTACTCGCCAGATGGTGGGAAGATCACTGTCAGCATGAAAACTACTGATGACCAGATGATTTTATCCATCAAAGACCAAGGTCTAGGTATTCCAAAGCAAGATTTGCCAAAAATTTTTGACCGTTTCTACCGTGTGGATCGTGCAAGAAGCCGGGCTCAAGGTGGAACTGGTCTAGGTCTGGCGATCGCAAAAGAAATCATCAAACAACACAATGGTTTTATATGGGCCAAAAGTGAATACGGTAAGGGATCGACCTTTACCATAGTGCTCCCTTATGATAAGGATGCCGTAAAAGAAGAAATATGGGAGGACGAAATAGAAGACTAGAATGAGTGAAAAAGGCTTTAAATACAGTATTTTAGCATCAGGCTCCAGTGGAAATTCCTTTTATCTGGAAACCCCAAAAAAGAAAATCCTAGTGGATGCAGGTTTGTCTGGTAAGAAAATTACAAGTCTGCTAGCTGAAATCAATCGCAAACCTGAAGATCTGGATGCGATTTTAATTACGCATGAGCATTCAGACCATATCCATGGGGTCGGTGTCTTGGCTCGCAAATATGGTATGGATCTTTACGCCAATGAAAAGACTTGGCAGGCTATGGAGAATAGTAAGTATCTTGGCAAGGTAGACTCTTCGCAAAAGCATATCTTTGAAATGGGCAAAACCAAAACCTTTGGTGATATCGACATTGAGAGTTTTGGAGTTAGCCATGATGCGGCAGCACCACAGTTTTACCGCTTTATGAAGGATGACAAGAGCTTCGTCATGCTGACCGATACAGGTTATGTTAGTGATCGTATGGCTGGGATTGTCGAAAATGCGGATGGTTACCTCATTGAGTCAAATCATGATGTAGAGATTTTGCGAGCAGGATCTTACGCTTGGCGTCTCAAACAGCGAATTCTATCGGATCTCGGTCACCTTTCTAACGAAGACGGAGCTGAGGCTATGATTCGTGCCATGGGAAATCGAACCAAGAAAATCTACCTTGGTCACTTGTCCAAAGAGAACAATATCAAGGAGCTGGCTCATATGACCATGGTCAATCAGCTAGCTCAAGCCGATTTGGGAGTCGGAGTTGACTTTAAGGTCTACGACACTTCACCAGATACCGCAACACCATTGACAGATATATAAAAAGAAGGCGAGTGCCTTCTTTTGTTATACATAGTTATTATTTTCTAGTCCAAACACCATTTAAAATATGATATAATAAGGTTTATAGTACGAGAAAGGTTGTCTTATGACGATAGATATTAGTGAAGAAAAGTTGGCTATGGAGTCTGCTGACTTATTAAAAATTCTTTTAAATGATCGAACGACCAAGAAGAATATTGTTTGGGCGACGCATTCTTATGAATTGTTAGGAAAGGGATTTGCTCCAATCGATCGTATCACTCCAAGTAGGGTGACGGGAAACTATGCAAACTTGATTCAACCCCGATCAGAAAAGTCTAAGTATGAGCAAAAAGACCGAACCAAGATTAGAGCCGAAGTCTTTACGCCAACTTGGTTGGTTGAAAAGCAAAATGGCTACGTGGAAGCTGAACTTGAATCTCTGGATCTTGAAGATTATATCCAATTACGCTGGCTAGAAATCACCTGTGGTGAAGCACCTTATATGGTTTCTCGCTATGATACAGTGACTGGTGAGGAAATTCCATTATCTGAGCGAGTTGGTTTTCTTGATAGAAAATTGCAACGCATTAGTCGTGAGGTCTCAGATGAAGCCACCTTCTATGAGCTTGTAAAAAAAGCTTATCGATCTTCTTATGGATATGAGTATCAAGGAGATTCTCTGCTTTTGGCGCGTGAAAATCTTTTAGCAACATTTGAGGACTACTATCTTGCAAAGACTGGAAATCAACCGACCTTAGAGCAAAAGAAAGAAATTGCGACTATTATCTCCTACAATGTCTTTCAAATGGATGGATTGAATAAAATCAGTCCTTACTCAGCTACACAAGAGCAATCTCAACAGCTAAGCTTGTTTTCAGATGAGCTAGAAGTCCAAGAAGTAGAAGAATCTAAAACCCAAATCAAAGACTGGAAAAAGAATAAAATGATAGGTTTTGAGAGCCTATCTAGCGAGGAAAGTGAAATGAAATTTGATGTCGTGATAGGAAATCCGCCGTATCAGGAAGAATTACAAGGAACAAGTGATAAACCAATATATCATCATTTCATGGATGAATCTTATAAAATTAGTAGAAAATCAGTATTGATAACACCTGCTAGGTTTTTATTTAAGGCTGGTAAAACACCAAAATCATGGAATGAAAAAATGCTGTTGAATGAACATTTCAAAGTCATGTATTATGTCCAAGATTCTTCGAAAGTTTTTCCTGGTACGGATATTAAAGGTGGAGTGACGATTAGTTACCACGATAATGATAGAGTTTTTGGAGCGATTGAAACATATACCGCTTTTGATGAACTGAATTCAATTTATAAAAAAGTCTATCATAGAAATGATTTCAAATCTTTAAGTGACTATGTTTTTGCACCAGAAAGTTATAAATTAACAGAAGTCCTACACAGTGATTTTCCTAATTTCGTAGACAGGTTAAGTAAGGGTCATAAATTTGATGTGACAACAAATATTTTTGAAAAGTTGCCTGAAATTTTTACGGATGATAAACCAGAATGTGAATCAATTCAGTTAATAGGTAGGATAAATAATGAACGTGTAATAAAATTTGTTCCAAAGAAATACATCAAAGGACCTGGGAATTTGGATAAATATAAGGTGATACTGCCAAAAGCAAATGGCAGTGGGGCGATTGGCGAAGTCCTATCGACCCCACTCGTGGGTACCCCACTCGTGGGTCACACACAGACCTTTATTTCTATTGGTAAATTAGAAACATTGGATGAAGCAGATTCATTATTTAAGTATATAAAATCTAAATTTGCTAGGACTTTGTTAGGTGTACTAAAAATTACACAAGATAATAAAAAAGGAACATGGAAATATGTCCCACTCCAAGACTTTACGGTCAATTCGGACATTGATTGGACACAATCAGTGGCTGATATTGACCTCCAGCTCTATAAAAAATATGACCTTTCTCCTGAAGAAATTGCCTTTATTGAGACTCATGTAAGGGAGATGGATTAGAAAAGTATTTTTATTTGACAAATTATGCTCAGTGATCTATAATAGACACATAGGATTAGGTCAGGAAGCATACGATGCACTGACCCTTTTTTGTTTTATAGGAGATAAGTTTGAAGGAACATAAAACATTTAATCAACAGTTAACAATCTTAAGAAATAGGGGTGTTGTAGTCCCAACAAATGGGAAGCCAAAGAGATTTTTAGAACAAGAAAACTATTACAACGTTATAAACGGTTATAAAGATTTATTTTTAGTAAAGGGCAGCAATAATCAACCTGTTGAACCTGAAATTTATCAAGAAGGAACTCACTTTAACGAACTAAAGGCCTTGTTTTTATTTGATAGAGAACTAAGGATATTGTTATTGAAATATTTATTGATATTCGAAAATTCAATAAAGACTACAGTTGCATATGAATTCTCTAAAAAATACCCTCGTAAGAATGCTTATTTAGATATTGCAAATTTTGTAGACAATGATCCTAAAAAAGTTCTTCAACAAATCTCTATCTTAACAAAGACTATTCATGATAAGGTAGATAGAAGTGGCGCTATCAAACATTATATTGAAGAACACGGAGAAGTACCACTTTGGGTTTTAGTTAATTTTCTTACAATGGGGAACATTGCTAATTTTTACAACATTTTAACGGATAGTACAAAAAATATTATCGCAAAATTTTATACAGATAAATATAGAGCACAGAATAAAGACAATACATTTAGACTATCTAGTGCAGATTTAAGTGCATGTTTAAAAGTGGCTAACTTGGTTAGAAATATCTGTGCACATGATGAACGACTGTACAATGTTAATTTAAGAAATGTTCGAATATCTCAAATAGCAAATCATTTTGGGATAAGGAGATATGATAATAAACGTTTCATAGTGCTCATTCTATTTTTAAAAATTGTACTTGATAAGAAAGATTTTCAAAGATTGTATAAAGCTTTAAGAAATCTGTTCAATCAGTATGCTGATGAATTTAAAACTGTAGTGTTTGAGGATATTTTAAAGACTATGGGAATAGATTTAACAGAAATGGAAAAATTAGCTTAATTTTTTTAAAAAAGGAATACTTATGCCAGTAGAAATTAAAACTTCTAAAGAGATTCATCCTAAAATCTATGCCTACACCACCCCTACGGTAACAAGTAATGAGGGCTGGATTAAGATTGGTTATACAGAGCGTGATGTTACACAACGGATTAAAGAACAAACGCATACTGCTCATATAGATACAGATGTCTTATGGACTGGGGATGCAGCCTATACGGAAGAACCTGATAAGGGAAAGACATTTAAGGATCATGATTTCCACCATTTCCTTTCTTTCCATGATGTGGAACGTCGTCCTAAGACGGAATGGTTTTACTTTAATGGGACACCTGAGAAATCTAAAAATCTTTTTGATAAGTTTGTTCAGCATGATTTGTCTGGTTATCAGCCTGGCCAAGGACAGGACTATACTCTGCGACAAGAGCAAGAAGAAGCAGTTTCTAAGACCTTAACTTATTTCAAGAATCACCTAGGAGATAAGTTCCTCTGGAATGCCAAGCCACGTTTTGGTAAAACCTTATCTACCTATGACCTAGTTCGTCGAATGGATGCCGTCAATGTCCTGATTGTAACAAACAGACCTGCCATTGCCAACTCATGGTACGATGATTTTGAAAAATTCATAGCTGGTCAAACGACTTACAAGTTTGTTTCAGAGTCAGACAGCCTTAAATATCGCCCAACTTTGTCACGTAAAGAATTTGTTAGTATTTTAGATGACGATGTAAGACAGCTAGCTTTTATCAGTCTCCAAGACTTGAAAGGCTCTGCTTATCTTGGTGGAGAGCACAATAAACTCAAATGGGTCACTGATCTACATTGGGATTTGTTGGTTATCGATGAAGCGCACGAAGGAGTTGCTACCTTCAAGACAGACCAAGCCTTTAATAAGATTCGTCGAAACTTTACCTTGCATCTATCAGGAACTCCATTTAAGGCATTAGCCAAGGGAGAATTTACCGAGGAGCAGATCTACAACTGGTCTTATGCGGATGAGCAGGCAGCTAAAACTACTTGGTCGCCTGAGCAAGAAGAGGAGAATCCATATGGGAGCTTGCCTCAGTTAAATCTCTTTACCTATCAAATGTCTCAGATGATTGGTGAGGAGTTAGAAAAAGGTGCTCAACTAGACGGCGAAAATATCGACTATGCTTTTGACTTGAGTGAATTTTTCGCTACAGATGATAAAGGGAAATTTATCTATGAGCAAGATGTCAGAAATTGGTTAGATACTCTATCAAGCAATGAGAAATATCCATTTTCAACCAAAGAACTTCGGAACGAACTCAAGCATACTTTTTGGCTCTTAGAACGTGTAGCCTCAGCAAAAGCCTTAAAAGCACTGCTAGAGGAACATCCCATCTATGAAAACTATGAGATTGTGTTAGCTGCTGGTGACGGGCGTATGTCTGAGGAAGATGATAAGGTTAAACTCAAATCCCTAGACTTGGTTAGAAAAGCGATAGCAGAGAATGACAAAACCATTACCCTATCCGTCGGTCAGTTGACGACAGGTGTGACGATCCCTGAATGGACAGGCGTATTGATGTTATCAAACTTGAAATCACCTGCCATTTATATGCAAGCTGCCTTCCGTGCTCAAAATCCATACTCATGGAGCGATAACAAAGGAAATCACTTCCGCAAAGAAAGAGCCTATGTATTTGACTTTGCGCCAGAAAGAACCCTGATTCTCTTTGATGAGTTTGCAAATAACTTATCACTTGCGACTGCAGGAGGTGGTGGAACTTCCGCAACTCGTGAAGAGAACATCAGAGAACTCTTAAATTTCTTCCCTGTCATAGCAGAAGACCGTGCAGGTAAGATGGTTGAAATTGATGCTAAGGCAGTTCTGACTATACCGCGTCAAATAAAAGCTAGGGAAGTCCTCAAACGTGGCTTTATGTCTAACCTCCTATTTGATAATATCAGCGGTATTTTCCAAGCCAGTCAAACCGTTCTAGACATCTTAAATGAACTACCAGTTGAAAAGGAAGGCAAGTTACAAACACCTTCTGATTTACTAGACTTTTCAGGTGTTAAAGTGGATGATGAGGGCAATGCAGTGGTTGACCATGAAATCGTGGTCAATCAACAAGCACGACTTTTTGGTGAAAAAGTTTATGGGCTTGGTGAGTCTGTTGCTGAGTTAGTCACAAAAGATGAAGAAAGAACTCAAAAACAGCTGGTCAATGACTTGAGTAAGACCGTTTCTTCAGTAATTGTAGAAGAATTGAAGGCTGGATATGATCTGAAAACTCGGGAAACAGACCAGATCAAGAAACAAATTGTAGCAACATTTGAGAACGAAGTTCGAAAAAATGAGATAGAACGTAAAATTTCTGAAGCTCATATCAAGGAAGAGTTGCAACAACAGCTCAAGGAAAAAAATGATAAAGAGCAAAAAGATAAGATTCAAGAAGTTCTTGAAAAACGTTTAGAAGAAAATAATCTCATTCATAAAGAAAAACTAGAACAAACACTCAAAAAAGAAGTGGAAAAAATGCCTGAGAAGTTTATCGAGCAGGTTGAGGTCAAACGTGTTGAACAGTTGAAACAATCTGCTCAAGATGAGATTCGGGACCATCTTCGAGGATTTGCACGAACAATTCCAAGTTTCATCATGGCCTACGGCGATCAATCTCTAACACTTGATAATTTTGACACCTTTGTTCCTGAGCATGTCTTCTTTGAAGTGACTGGTATTACGATTGACCAATTTCGTTATTTGAGAGATGGTGGGCAGGATTTTGCAGGACATCTCTTTGATCGAGCAACATTTGATGAAGCCATCCAGGAATTTCTTCGCAAGAAAGAGGAGTTGGCAGATTATTTTAGAGATCAGAAAGAAGATATTTTCGACTATATTCCACCACAGAAAACCAATCAGATTTTTACTCCTAAACGTGTGGTGAAGAGAATGGTGAATGACCTTGAAAAAGAAAATCCAGGAATCTTTGATGATCCATCTAAGACATTCATTGATTTGTACATGAAGTCAGGCCTTTATATTGCAGAGCTTGTTAAGCGGCTATATAACAGCAATGGTTTACGAGAAGCATTTCCAAGTCCTGAAGAACGCTTAAAACATATCCTAGAAAATCAAGTTTATGGATTTGCACCTTCAGAAATAATCTATAATATTTCCACTAACTTTATCTTTGGAAATCTCTCCCAAGGGATCAGTAGAAAGAACTTTGTTCTAGAAGATACAATCCCTGCAGCTAAAGAAGGGAAAATCCAAGAATTGGTAGATAAATATTTTGAATATAAGTAAAAAAGAAGGCGAGTGCCTTCTTTTTTATATATTTTTACAATCCAGCAAAGTCCTTGATTTCTTGTGCGGACATGGAAGAGTCGCAACGGACATTGATTTGGCCATCTGCAACGTGGACAAATCCTGGCACAGTTGGTATTCCATAACGTGAGCGGAATTCTTGCAATTCATTGAGTTGGCTTGGTTCTTCACTGTTGATGAAGTAGATGTGGGCTTTAGTTTCAGCTACGACACCTGCCAATGTGCCAGCAAATTTACGGCAGTAAGGGCAAGTTTTACGGCCAATAAAGAAGGTTGCTGTTTCTTTATTATCGAGTGCTTCTTGTGCACGCGCAACTGTAGTGACTTCAAGGTCTTTAATGTTTTCTAAAAATTGTTCCATGAGATTACCTCGCTTTCATTGATAAGTCTAGTATGCCATAAAGTTTCTAAAAATGCTTAGATTTGATACGAAAAAAGATGAGATTGGTTGGTCTCATCTTTTATAATTTATTATTTAACAAAAGCATTGATTTCCGCTTCGATGTTAGCAATCTTAGCTTGTGAATCTTCGTTGCTTTCACCCACAACGGCAATGTAGAACTTGATTTTTGGTTCTGTACCTGAAGGGCGAACTGCAATCCATGAACCGTCAGCAAGTGTGTATTTCAAAACATCACTTGGAGGAGTTGTCAAGTTTGTAACAGTACCGTCAGCAGCAGTAGCAGTTTGAGCCTTGAAGTCTTCTACGACAGTGATAGCTGTTGTGTTCCATTCTTTTGGAGCATTGTTACGGAACTTAGCCATAATGGCTTTGATTTGTTCTGCACCATCAACACCAGAAAGGGTAACAGAGATTGTCTTTTCAGCGTAGTAGCCGTATTCTTTGTAGATTTCTTCGATACCATCAGCAAGTGTCAAACCACGTGAACGGTAGTAGGCAGCAAGTTCAGCAACGACAAGAACAGCTTGAATAGCATCTTTATCACGTACGAATGGTTTAATCAAGTAACCGAAGCTTTCTTCAAATCCCATCATGTAAGTGTGATTGTGTTTTTCTTCAAATTCTTGGATTTTTTCAGCGATAAATTTGAAACCTGTCAAAACGTTGAACATGGTTGCGCCGTAGCTTTCAGCAATCTTCGTTACCAAGTCAGTTGATACAATTGATTTGCAAAGGGCTGCATTTTCAGGAAGAGTTCCAGCATTTTTGTGTGCTTCCAAGATGTACTTAGCCATGATAGCACCGATTTGGTTACCTGAAAGGTTGAGGTAGCTTCCATCTTTTTGAAGAACTTCAACACCAACACGGTCAGCGTCAGGGTCAGTTGCAACAAGCACATCTGCACCAACTTGACGACCAAGTTCTTCAGCAAGGGCGAAGGCTGCTTGGCTTTCTGGGTTTGGAGATTTTACAGTTGAGAAGTCTGGGTCTGCAGTTGCTTGTGCTTCAACAACTTGAACAGAGTCAAATCCTGCTTGAGCAAGAGCACGACGAGCCAACATTTCACCCGTACCATGAAGTGGTGTGTAGACAATCTTCATGTCTTTACCGAATTCTTCAATCAAGGTTGGGTTGATGTTTACGTCTTTAACTTCTTTAAGGTATTCTGCATCAACAGCTTCGCCGATAACTTCAATCAAGCCAGAAGCTTTTTCAGCTTCGACATCAGCAACTTCCACAGCGAATGGATTTTCGATAGCACGAATATAAGTAGTCAAAGCGTCTGCATCGTGTGGAGGCATTTGTCCACCGTCTTCTCCGTAAACCTTGTAACCGTTAAATGGAGCAGGGTTATGGCTGGCAGTAATCATGATACCTGCGAAACAGTTGAGGTGACGAACTGCAAATGACAGTTCTGGAGTTGGACGAAGGCTTTCAAATACGTAAGATTTGATACCGTGTTTAGCAAGAACTGCAGCAGATTCAAAGGCAAACTCAGGTGAGAAGTGACGGCTATCGTAGGCAATTGCCACACCACGTTCTTTTTCATTTCCACCTTTTGATTCAATCAAACGAGCCAAACCTTCGGTAGCTTGACGAACAACGTAGATGTTGATGCGGTTTGTACCAGCACCAATCAAACCACGCATACCAGCAGTACCAAATTCAAGATTGGTATAAAAGGCATCTTCCTTTGTTTTTTCGTCCATATTTTCCAAATCTTGACGAAGGTAGTCTGGAAGATCAGCAAAATCGAGCCATTTTTGATAATTTTCTTGGTAAGTCATAGAGTGTCTCCTTTGTTTATTTGCTTTAATCGCTTTCATTATATCACGATTTGACATTTTAGTAAAACGTTAGCATAACTTAAAATGTAGGAAATTTACTTATGCACTTTAGCGGGAAAATGGTGGGTACCATGCTTACTTATACTAAGTTAGGGATGAATATCAATTATCTAATTTTTAAAAATATTAAAAGTTATAGTATTTTTGTGGGATTTTAAATAAAATAAATCGTAAATATTGTTATATTCTATTTATTTTATAAAGAATTCTTTAATGTATCAAATGAAGGTATAGAAAAATTTAATGTAAAACTCTATAAATTTAAGATATTTTGAAAATATCTGGTTTCTGTTTTGAATTTTATAGTGCGTATGGTAAAATATAGTAAATCATTAAAGGAGAATCCATTATGAAAAAAATTCTTAAGCATTCTGCTTTGCTTTTATCAGCTTTAGCACTTGTTGCCTGTGGAGCTCAAAAAAAAGCAAGCGACAATGGTACTGCCTCGAACTCAAACTTTGAAGTTTCTGTAAAAGACGGTATGTTTGTATTGCCTAAAGACGAAGATTCATCTTCAAGCTACCTTGCACTTCAAGTCGAAATCAAGAACAATCGTGATAAACAGTTTAGTTTTACTAGCCAAGATATTACGCTTTATAATGAAAAAGATGAAAAATTACAACCAATTCAAATCCACGAAAGCGACAGTAAAACTAAGTTTATGTCATATGGAGACAGTCTTTCTAAAGGAAAGAGCGTTGCTGGTTATGTAGTGTATGAGGTTGACAAGAATGCTAAGTATGAACTTCACTTCGCGCCTAGCTTTTACGATGACATCAAAGAAAATTCTAAAAAGAATAACGATGTAGCAATCAAGGTGGATCCAAGTCAGTATGAAGACAATATTGATGAAGCGAAAGATGTAATGAAAAAATATGTCGATGCTGTTTACCTTAATGGGGAAAGTTCTGGTGGTGGAACGAACCTAAGTGCTACTGATAATAAGTCACAAGTTGTTGCGCTTGCTGATGATAAAAAATCTTCTGATAATAGTGCTGAATTCACAAACGATGCGAAAGCTGATAAAGAAGAGTTTATCAAGAAATTTACAGAATCGTTCGGAAAAGGCTTCTATAACTACAAACCGTCTGATTCAGAACTTAGAACATTCGCAGATGCCTACATCAAAGCAAATGCTAAGAGAGCAAAAGTTGATTACAAGGTGAAGACATACTTACCAGACTATGCTGTTGTTTATGTTAGACCAGAAACAATCGACTTGGATAACTTGAATGTTTATGAATTGAGCCGTAAATTCTACGAAGAAAACAAAGGTAAATATAGCAACTACTCTGAAGCTATGAAAGCTGGTGAAAAATACATTTTAGAAAATGCACCGAGTCAATTTGATTCAACTCCTCTAGACACTAGTGATAACATGAAGAAAGAGGGTTATGAAATTAAAATGACTAAGAAAGATGGAAAATGGACCATCGATACCTCTTCTAAAAACTATGAATTGAAAGATATGGCTCGCACATTCCGTGGAGGCATTGGATACTAAGATGAAAGGTTCGAGTTTATGACTCGAACTTTTTTCGTTGCAATTGTGCAAAAGAGAAAAAGATAGTAAAATAGAGATATGATTATTTTACAAGCTAATAAAATTGAACGATCTTTTGCTGGTGAGGTTCTTTTTGATAATATTAATCTGCAGGTAGATGAACGAGACCGAATTGCTCTTGTTGGGAAAAATGGTGCAGGTAAGTCTACTCTTTTAAAGATTTTGGTTGGGGAAGAGGAGCCAACTAGTGGAGAAATCAATAAGAAAAAAGATATTTCTCTGTCTTACCTAGCCCAAGATAGCCGTTTTGAGTCTGAAAATACCATTTATGATGAAATGCTCCATGTCTTTGATGATCTACGCCGTACGGAGAAACAACTGCGTCAGATGGAGTTGGAGATGGGTGAAAAGTCTGGTGAAGATCTAGATAAACTAATGGCGGATTATGATCGTTTATCAGAGAATTTCCGTCAGGCTGGTGGCTTTACCTACGAAGCTGATATCCGCGCTATCTTGAATGGTTTCAAGTTTGACGAGTCTATGTGGCAAATGAAAATTGCTGAGCTTTCAGGTGGTCAAAATACTCGTCTTGCACTGGCTAAAATGCTCCTCGAAAAGCCAAATCTCTTGGTCTTAGACGAGCCGACCAACCACTTGGATATTGAGACCATTGCCTGGTTGGAAAATTACCTAGTCAACTACAGTGGCGCTCTCATCATTGTTAGTCACGACCGTTACTTTTTGGACAAGGTTGCGACGGTTACACTCGATTTGACTAAGCATGACTTGGATCGTTACGTAGGCAATTACTCTCGTTTTGTTGAGTTAAAGGAGCAAAAGCTAGCTACTGAGGCAAAAAACTATGAAAAGCAACAGAAGGAAATCGCGGCTCTAGAAGACTTTGTCAATCGCAATCTAGTCCGAGCTTCAACGACAAAACGTGCTCAATCTCGCCGTAAACAACTAGAAAAAATGGAGCGTTTGGACAAGCCTGAAGCTGGCAAGAAATCAGCCAATATGACCTTCCAGTCTGAAAAAACGTCAGGAAATGTCGTTTTGACCGTTGAAAATGCGGCTATTGGTTATGATGGGGAAATACTCTCAGAACCTATCAACCTAGACCTTCGTAAGATGAATGCTGTTGCGATTGTCGGACCAAATGGTATTGGTAAGTCAACCTTTATCAAGTCTATTGTGGCTCAGATTCCTTTTATCAAAGGAGAAAAGCGTTTTGGGGCCAATGTTGAGGTTGGCTACTATGACCAAACCCAAAGCAAGCTAACACCAAGTAATACGGTTCTGGATGAACTTTGGAATGATTTTAAACTGACACCAGAAGTTGAAATCCGCAACCGCCTCGGTGCCTTCCTTTTCTCAGGAGATGATGTTAAAAAATCAGTTGGCATGCTGTCAGGTGGCGAGAAAGCTCGTTTACTTTTGGCTAAATTGTCTATGGAAAACAACAATTTCTTGATTTTGGACGAGCCGACCAACCACTTGGATATTGATAGCAAGGAAGTGTTAGAAAATGCTCTGATTGATTTTGATGGAACCCTTCTTTTTGTCAGCCACGACCGTTACTTTATCAATCGTGTAGCCACTCATGTACTGGAATTGTCTGAGAGTGGTTCAACCCTCTACCTTGGAGATTATGACTACTATGTTGAGAAGAAAGCAGAAGTAGAAGCGAGCCAGACAGAAGAAGTCTCAACTAGTAATCAAGCAAAAGAAGGAAGTCCAGCTAATGACTATCAGGCCCAGAAAGAAAGTCAGAAAGAAGCCCGTAAGCTCATGCGACAAATTGAAAATCTAGAAGCTGAAATTGAAGAGTTAGAAAGTCAAAGTCAAGCCATTTCTGAACAAATGCTGGAAACCAACGATGCTGAAAAGCTCATGGAATTGCAGGCTGAAATGGACAAAATTAGCCATCGTCAGGAAGAGGCTATGCTTGAGTGGGAAGAATTATCAGAGCAGGTGTAAAGATGAAACATCTAGGAAAGGTATTTCGTGAATTTCGAACAAGTGGGAAGTACTCCTTGAAAGAGGCGGCAGGTGAATCATGTTCAACCTCTCAATTATCTCGCTTCGAGCTTGGGGAGTCTGATCTAGCAGTTTCTCGTTTCTTTGAGATTTTGGACAATATTCATGTGACTATTGAAAATTTCATGGACAAGGCTAGAGATTTTCAAAATCATGAACATGTTGCCTTGATGGCACAGATTATTCCGCTTTACTACTCAAATAATATTGCAGGTTTTCAAAAGCTTCAAAAGGAACAGCTTGAGAAAGCAAAGAGTTCGACCAATCCCCTCTATTTTGAGCTGAATTGGATTCTGCTACAAGGCCTGATTTGTCAAAGAGATACTAGTTACAGTATGGAACAGAGTGATCTGGATAAGGTGGCGGATTATCTTTTTCAAACAGAAGAATGGACTATGTATGAGTTGATTCTTTTCGGTAATCTCTATACTTTCTACAATGTGGACTATGTAGCTCGGATTGGCAGAGAAGTTATGGAGCGAGAAGAGTACTACAAGGAAATTGGTCGGCATCGTAAACTCGTTTTGATTTTAGCTCTTAACTGTTACCAGCATTGTTTGGAGAACCGTTCTTTTGCGAATGCGGACTATTTTGAGGCCTATGTGGAGAAGTTGATTGGAAATGGTATCAAGCTTTATGAGCGCAATATCTTCCATTATCTCAAAGGTTTTGCCCTCTACCAGAGAGACTTGAAAGAAGAAGGTTGTTGTCAGATGCAGGAAGCCATGCATATTTTTGATGTACTTGGACTTCCAGAGCAAGTGGCCTACTATCAGGAACATTATGAAAAATTTGTAAATGCTTAAATTTCCCAAATAAGGGAAAAATAAAGAGACTCCTTTCAGTTTTGATACAATAGTTTCAAAATTTGAGAGGAGCTTTTTATATGAATCGACATGCAATCCAGTTGATTAGTCGTGGGGCTATTAATAAGATAGGGAATATGCTCTATGATTATGGAAATAGTGTTTGGTTAGCATCAATGGGAACGGTAGGACAGACTGTTCTTGGGATTTACCAGATTTCTGAGTTGGTTACATCGATTCTAGTCAATCCCTTTGGCGGAGTGATTTCAGACCGCTTTTCGCGTCGCAAAATTTTGATGACGACAGACTTAATTTGTGGCGTTCTTTGCTTAGCTATTTCTTTCATCAGAAATGATAGCTTGATGATTGCTGCTCTGATCTTCGCAAATATTGTTCAGGCGGTTGCCTTTGCATTTTCTCGTACAGCCAACAAAGCCATTATAACTGAGGTTGTAGAGAAAGACGAGATAGTGACCTATAACTCTCGCTTGGAGTTAGTTTTGCAGGTTGTAGGCGTTAGCTCCCCTGTACTTTCTTTCATCGTTTTACAATTTGCCAGTCTCCATATGACACTCGTTTTAGATGCCATTAGTTTTTTCATCGCATTTATCTTAGTAGCTTTCCTCCCCAAAAAAGAGGCTAAGGAACAAGTGAAAAGGACTCTCAGCTGGAAAAATATTTTTGCTGATATGAAAGAAGGGATTCGCTATATTTGGCGCCAGCAAGAGATCTTTTTCCTTTTGGTAGTAGCTTCTAGTGTTAATTTCTTTTTTGCAGCTTTTGAATTTCTCCTTCCTTTTTCAAATCGACTATACGGGGTAGAAGGAGCTTATGCAACTATTTTGACTATGGGCGCTATTGGTTCGATTATCGGAGCTCTTCTAGCTAGCAAAATAAAGGCAGGTGTTTATAATCTTTTGATTCTATTGGCCTTGACTGGAGTTGGAGTTTTTATGATGGGGTTACCATTGCCAACTTTTCTTTCCTTTTCTGGAAATTTAGTTTGTGAACTGTTTATGACGATATTTAATATTCACTTTTTTACTCAGGTGCAAACCAAGGTTGAGGGGGAATACTTGGGAAGAGTACTAAGCACCATTTTTACCTTAGCCATCCTATTTATGCCGATTGCAAAAGGCTTTATGACGGTGCTACCAAGTGTCGATCTCTCTTCTTTTCTGATAATTGGAAGCGGGGTTATTGTCCTGTCTTGTCTATCCCTCGTTTATGTGCGAAGTCATTTTGAAAAAGAGTTATAATTTCTCTTTTTTAGAAAATATTACACTACAAACCATTTTTCAGTCCTTCTCTATTGTGAGGAGGGCTTGCTTTGTGGTAAAATGGGATTATGAATGAAAGAATGAATGAGTTAGTTGCCTTACTTAACCGCTATGCGACCGAGTACTATACGAGTGACAATCCCTCGGTTTCAGATAGTGAGTATGATCGCCTCTACCGAGAGTTGGTCGAATTGGAAGCCGCCTATCCGGATCAAGTTTTAGCGGACAGTCCGACCCATCGTGTTGGTGGTAAGGTTTTAGATGGTTTTGAAAAATACAGTCATCAGTATCCTCTTTATAGTTTGCAGGATGCTTTTTCACGTGAAGAGTTAGAAGCTTTTGATGCGCGTGTTCGCAAGGAGTTACCCCAACCGACCTATATTTGTGAGCTGAAAATCGATGGTTTGTCTATCTCGCTTACGTATGAAAAGGGAGTTTTGGTAGTCGGTGCGACACGTGGGGATGGTTCTGTTGGTGAAAATATCACAGAGAACCTCAAGCGTGTCAAGGACATTCCTTTGACCTTGCCAGAAGAACTTGATATCACTGTTCGTGGAGAGTGTTACATGCCACGCGCTTCATTTGACCAGGTCAACCAAGCTCGCCAAGAAAATGGTGAGCCTGAATTTGCCAATCCTCGTAACGCAGCTGCAGGAACCCTCCGTCAGCTGGATACAGCAGTAGTGGCCAAGCGTAATCTTGCCACTTTCCTCTATCAAGAAGCCAGCCCTTCTACTCGAGATAGCCAAGAAAAAGTCTTGGAGCATCTTGAACAGCTTGGTTTTGTAGTTAATCCTAAACGAATATTGGCTAAAAGTATAGATGAGATATGGGATTTCATCCAAGAAGTAGGACAAGAACGGGAGAAACTTCCTTACGATATTGATGGAGTGGTAATCAAGGTCAACGACCTAGCAGGTCAAGAAGAACTCGGTTTTACCGTTAAAGCACCCAAGTGGGCAATCGCCTATAAATTTCCCGCTGAAGAAAAAGAAGCCCAGCTCCTTTCAGTTGACTGGACAGTAGGTCGTACGGGTGTTGTGACCCCGACTGCCAATCTAACACCTGTTCAGCTTGCTGGGACCACTGTTAGTCGTGCAACACTGCACAACGTAGATTATATCGCCGAAAAGGATATCCGAAAGGGCGATACGGTTATTGTTTATAAGGCTGGAGATATCATTCCTGCTGTTTTGCGTGTGGTAGAGTCCAAGCGTGTTTCTGAAGAAAAACTAGATA
This sequence comes from Streptococcus sp. C300, assembly GCF_000187645.1. GTDB lineage: Bacteria > Bacillota > Bacilli > Lactobacillales > Streptococcaceae > Streptococcus > Streptococcus oralis_CQ. The sequence continues at coordinate 62,236 of NZ_GL732467.1, read as the reverse complement.
TTCCATCAAATTGCCCAAGCTGTGACAGTCACTTGCTTCATTTTGAAGATGAAGTGGCTCTTCGTTGTATCAATCCACGGTGCCCTGCCCAAATCATGGAAGGTTTGATTCACTTTGCTTCTCGAGATGCCATGAATATTACAGGACTTGGTCCATCTATCGTTGAAAAGCTTTTTGCTGCCAATTTAGTCAAGGATGTGGCAGATATTTATCGTTTGAAAGAAGAAGATTTCCTCCTTTTAGAAGGTGTCAAGGAAAAGTCTGCTTCTAAACTGTATCAGGCCATTCAAGCGTCCAAGGAAAACTCTGCTGAAAAGCTCTTGTTTGGTCTGGGAATTCGCCATGTCGGAAGCAAGGCTAGCCAACTCTTGCTCCAACATTTCCACTCTATTGAAAATCTAGCCCAAGCAGACCCAGAGGAAGTAGCAAGTATCGAGAGCTTGGGTGGAGTGATTGCCCAAAGCCTTCAGACTTACTTTGCTACAGAAGGATCGAAGATTCTCTTAGATGAGTTGAAAGAAGCTGGAGTCAATCTGGACTACAAGGGACAGACAGTAGTAGCAGATGCGGCCTTGTCAGGTTTGACAGTTGTATTAACAGGAAAATTGGAACGTCTCACGCGCTCAGAAGCCAAAAGCAAACTCGAAAGTCTGGGTGCCAAAGTCACAGGCAGTGTTTCTAAGAAAACGAATCTTGTCGTAGCAGGAGCAGATGCAGGAAGCAAGCTCCAAAAAGCACAAGAACTTGGTATCGAAGTTCGAGATGAAGCTTGGCTAGAAAGTTTGTAAAGAATAGTTGAAAACTAGATGTTAGATAGTCTGGAACTATCTCTCCTGATGTGTTTTTATATCTATTAATGCTATTCTCTATTGTGCTGAAATTCCCGCTAAATTCTTCAGCACCACATAAAAAAATTGAAATTAGGAATTAGGAAAAGAAATGTATAGATACCCAGTAGTCATCCATTTTCACCGAAAAAATGGGGATTATGATGCTTGTTCATTCAGTAGAAAACAGGCAGATGTTAAAGAAAATTTGTATTATGAAAATGACTATTTTGGAGCAAAATTCTCCTTTACAGTTACAAGTGCAGAAAGGCTCGATACTCTGACCTTTTCTGTCGAAATAGATGGAAAGACAAAAGATTATCTCCTACGGTTTAACTATTATCCACTGTTGACTGAGGTTTGGATTTTGGATGGTGATGAGACGGTTTATTATTCTGAAAATCCAGCCATTGCAAGTCCTTGCTATAAAGATCGAAACCCGTTTGCTTTTGATAAAGCCTTTCACAGTGAAAGTTTTGATCACCATTGGGGATACCAAGGAGAGTTGGGGTATAGTATCTCTGACTACCAGACAAGCTTTAAACTCTGGGCTCCAACAGCTACAGCAGTTCAAGTGGTCGTTTATGAAAATACAAGTAACGACGCGCCGATTTGGAAAACCTTTAATCTTGAGCGTGGTAATAGCTATTCATATAGTCATAAGTACAATACTATTGGTGTTTGGAGTGTAGACCTGGATGAAAATCTTGCAGGTAAAGCCTATCAGTATCAGATTGAGTTTCCGCACCACCAGACCTTGATACGAGACCCATACACTATCGCTACAAGTCCTGATGGGAAACGTTCTGTCATCCTATCTCAGCAAGATAGACAGGTAGAAGGATTTAAAGTCAAACATGGGACAGACGCCCTTTGGCGTTTGGAAAATCCATGTAAAGCCGTTATCTGTGAGATGCACATTCGTGATTTTACAAAATCGCCGACATCTGGAGTGGCAGAGCATCTCCGTGGAACCTTCCTTGGGGCTGCCCAGACTGGAACGGTTAACCAGTATGGTCAAGCAACAGCCTTTGATTATATCAAAGAACTAGGCTGTAATTATGTTCAGCTCCAACCAATCTTTGATCGCCATAAGGAATATGACGAGGACGGGAATGTAACCTATAACTGGGGTTATGACCCTCAAAACTACAATGCACCAGAACCAAGTTTCTCTAGCAATCTAGATGATCCTGGACAGGTTATTCGAGACCTTAAAACCATGATTCAGGCTTATCATGATGCGGGAATCGGTGTCATTATGGATGTCGTTTACAACCATACCTTCTCAACGGTTGATGCACCTTTCCAAACAACTGTTCCCGATTATTACTATCGTATGAATCCAGATGGAACCTTCCAAAACGGCACAGGTGTTGGAAATGAAACCGCAAGCGAACACGAAATGTACCGCAAGTATATGATTGACTCACTCCTTTATTGGGTGAAAGAATACAATATTGACGGTTTCCGTTTCGACTTGATGGGAATTCACGATGTTAAAACCATGCAGGCGATTCGTTGGGCACTGGATGAAGTTGATCCTCGTATTATCACTTATGGAGAAGGTTGGGATATGGGGACCGGTCTTGCACCTTATGACAAGGCCAAGAAGGATAATGCCTACCAGATGCCAAATATTGGGTTCTTCAATGATGATCAGCGTGATGCCATCAAAGGAGGAGAAGTTTACGGCTCAATCAAGGCAGGATTTGTTAGCGGTGCAGCTACAGAACCGATTGTAGCCAAAGCTATTCTTGGTAGCCGAGAGTTGGGTTCATATCTTAGTCCAAACCAAGTTCTTAACTACGTGGAAGCCCATGATAATTACAACTTACATGATTTGTTAGTAACCCTTCATCCAGATCATAGTTCAGATAAGATTATGCGACAGGTCGAGACAGCAACAGCGATGAGCATTCTTATGCAAGGCATGTCCTTTATAGAGCTGGGTCAAGAATTTGGACGCACCAAACTCCTTGCTACAGGAGAAAATGGCGAGCTGACTCCGGCAGATAGAGAACGGGCCATGAATAGTTACAATGCTCCAGATAGTGTCAACCAGGTCAATTGGGATTTAATCAATGAGAGACAAGAGAGCATTGACTTTATTCGCCAGATTATTCGCCTAAAAACACAAAGGCGTGCTTTCTCTTATCCTACATACGAAGAAGTTTATCGTCATGTCTTCGTCCATACGGCTGCTGAAAATAGTGGATGGATTGTTTACGAAATTCACGGTGGAGCAGAGCACTTATTGGTGGTATTCAATGCCAAGGGAACTTCCTTCTACTTTGAAAATGCAGGAAATCTTGAAATGCTTGTGTCCAATAGTCGTTCTCAAGAGTCTAATGTGATTGATGATATCAGCGTTGCAGTCTTGAAGGTACTTTCATAGTAAATGCCACAAAAAGGTTTAGTTAACTCTAGACCTTTTTTGATTTTTATTGAAAAACCAATATCTAATAGGAATAAATTTCAAATAATTTGAAGAATCAAGTTTGTGAAAAAAATATCAATATTTTCCAAAAAGGGGTTGTAATTTTCTGAAAATTTGATAAAATAAGTTTTAATCATTTTCAGGAGGAAGAGAATTTGACACATTATCAGAATTTAGTGAATGGAAAATGGAAATCATCAGAGAATGAAATTGCCATCTATTCTCCCATCAATCAAGAAAAGCTAGGTACAGTACCAGCTATGAGTCAGGCTGAAGTAGATGAGGCTATGAAAGCAGCGCGTGCAGCTCTCCCAGCATGGCGTGATTTAGCACCAGTTGAGCGTGCAGCTTATTTGCATAAGACAGCAGACATTTTGGAACGAGATAAAGAAAAAATTGGTACCATTCTTGCCAAAGAGGTTGCAAAAGGAATTAAAGCAGCCATTGGAGAAGTAGTACGTACAGCAGAATTGATTCGTTTTGCTGCTGAGGAAGGTCTCCGTATCACTGGACAAGCAATGGAAGGTGGCGGTTTTGAAGCTGCAAGTAAAAACAAACTAGCCGTTGTCCGTCGTGAGCCAGTTGGAGTTGTGTTAGCTATTGCGCCATTTAACTACCCAGTCAACCTTTCTGGATCCAAGATTGCTCCGGCCTTGATTGCCGGAAATGTCGTTATGTTTAAACCACCAACACAAGGATCTATTTCTGGTCTCTTGCTGGCTAAAGCATTTGACGAAGCCGGAATCCCAGCAGGTGTCTTTAACACCATCACTGGACGTGGTTCTGAAATCGGAGACTACATCATCGAACACAAGGAAGTAAATTTCATTAACTTTACAGGTTCAACACCGATTGGGGAGCGTATTGGTCGTTTAGCTGGTATGCGCCCAATTATGCTGGAACTTGGCGGGAAAGATGCAGCAATTGTTTTAGAAGATGCAGATTTAGAAAATGCAGCTAAGCAGATCGTAGGTGGTGCCTTTAGCTACTCTGGTCAGCGTTGTACCGCTATCAAACGTGTTTTGGTTGTGGAAAGCGTAGCAGACAGATTGGCTGAATTGCTCCAAGCTGAAGTTACTAAGCTAACAGTCGGTGATCCATTTGACAATGCAGATATCACACCTGTTATTGATAATGCTTCAGCTGATTTCATCTGGGGATTGATTGAAGATGCTCAGGAAAAAGGAGCCAAAGCGCTCAGCCCAATCAAACGTGAGAACAATCTCATTTGGCCAGGACTTTTTGATTATGTCACAAGAGATATGAAATTAGCCTGGGAAGAACCATTTGGACCAGTTCTCCCGATTATTCGAGTTGCAGATGCCAACGAAGCGCTAGAAATTGCTAATGAATCAGAATTCGGTCTTCAATCTTCAGTCTTTACAAATGACTTTAAGAAGGCATTTGAAATTGCTGAAAAACTTGAAGTGGGTACCGTTCATATTAATAATAAAACACAACGTGGACCAGATAATTTCCCATTCCTGGGTGTAAAAGGTTCTGGTGCAGGAGTGCAAGGAATTAAATATAGTATTGAAGCGATGACAAATGTTAAATCCATTGTTTTTGATGTGAAATAATTTATAAAATCAGGAAAACGACTTCCTGATTTTATTTTTTTCAAAATAATACAGTAAAAAATTGATAAAAAACGAATATTCTGGTATTATAATAAAAAAATATATGTAAATTGTTTCGTGTTCTATTTTCTGGATATCTTTTTTAAAATGCTAGGTAATTTTTTGAAGGCTTTCATAAAAAAATATGATTTCCTTCGTAAATTACTTGAAAGTTATCTTAAAAGAGTGTATAATAGAATTATAGAAAACGCTTACAAAAGAAAGGGGATTGAATGAATAATCAAGAAGCATTAAGAACCTTTACTACAGGTGAGAACTTTCACCTCCAGCATTATTTAGGAGCGCATAGAGAGGAGAAAAACGGAGAAATAGGCTATACATTTAGGGTTTGGGCCCCAAATGCACAAGCAGTTCATCTAGTTGGTGATTTTACCGATTGGGTTGAGAATCAGATTCCTATGGTTCGTAATGAAGCAGGTGTTTGGGAAGTCTTTACAAGTCAAGCCCAGGAAGGTCAGATTTATAAATATCATATCACGCGTGCAAATGGTCACCAGATTATGAAGATCGATCCGTTGGCAGTTTATTTTGAAGCTAGACCGGGTACAGGAGCTGTTTTGACCAATATCCGTGAAAAGAAATGGAAAGATGGCCTTTGGCTAGCACGTCGCAAACGTCTGGGATTTTTCGAGAGACCAGTTAATATATATGAAGCCCATGCAGGATCTTGGAAGAGAAATCCAGATGGTAGTCCCTATACTTTTTCGCAACTGAAAGACGAGTTGATTCCATACTTAGTTGAGATGAACTATACACATATTGAGTTCATGCCTTTAATGGCTCACCCACTTGGATTGAGCTGGGGCTATCAACTTATGGGTTACTTTGCTTTTGAACATTCCTATGGTACACCTGAGGAATTCCAAGATTTCGTTGAAGAGTGTCATATAAATAATATCGGTGTTATCGTCGACTGGGTTCCGGGTCATTTCACTATTAATGATGATGCATTAGCATATTATGACGGTACACCAACTTTTGAATACCAAGACCACAACAAGGCTCATAACTATGGTTGGGGTGCACTGAATTTTGACCTCGGGAAAAATGAGGTCCAGTCTTTCCTGATCTCAAGTATTAAATTTTGGATTGATTTTTACCACTTAGATGGTATTCGGGTCGATGCAGTGAGCAATATGCTGTATCTAGATTATGATAATGCTCCTTGGACTCCAAACAAAGACGGTGGAAACCTTAACTACGAGGGTTATTATTTCCTTCAACGTTTGAACACCGTTATCAAGCTTGCTCATCCAGATATCATGATGATTGCAGAAGAAAGTTCATCAGCAACAAAGATTACTGGCATGAAAGAAATGGGCGGCCTTGGGTTTGACTATAAATGGAATATGGGCTGGATGAATGACATTCTCCGTTTCTACGAGGAAGATCCGATTTATCGCAAGTATGACTTTAATCTTGTGACTTTCAGCTTTATGTATGTTTTCAATGAAAACTATCTCCTGCCTTTCTCACATGATGAAGTAGTTCATGGTAAGAAGAGTATGATGCATAAGATGTGGGGAGATCGCTACAATCAGTTCGCTGGTCTGCGCAACCTCTACACCTATCAAATTTGTCATCCAGGCAAGAAACTCTTGTTCATGGGTAGTGAGTACGGGCAATTCCTCGAGTGGAAGTCTGAAGAGCAGTTAGAATGGTCTAATCTAGAAGATCCGATGAATGCCAAGATGAAGCATTTCACTTCACAACTGAATCAATTCTATAAAGAGCATCGTTGTCTTTGGGAAATTGATACTAGTTATGATGGTATCGAGATTATCGATGCTGATAATAGAGATCAGAGTGTCCTTTCCTTTATTCGTAAGGGCAAGAAGGACGAAATGTTAGTCTGTGTCTTTAATATGGCACCAGTTGAACGTAAGGACTTTACGATTGGTTTACCTGTTGCAGGTATTTACGAAGAAGTTTGGAATACAGAACTAGAAGAATGGGGAGGTGTGTGGAAAGAGCACAATCAAACAGTTCAGACTCAAGAAGGCTTATGGAAAGATTATGAGCAGACTTTGACCTTTACCCTGCCTGCTATGGGGGCAAGCATCTGGAAGATCAAGCGTCGTTTGAAACCAACCAAGAAAAAAGAATAATGGGCTGATGATTATAATTTTTTAGATTTTAAAAACGGATTTACTTGTATTGGACTTGAAACACAAGAGAAATGGATTTCCTATTATTTTTATAAAAAAGTTTGACTTCCGACCTTCTTTCGATTTTAACGTTCACATGTCTTTAAAAAGGAGTAGAAAATGAAGAATGAAATGCTAGCTTTGATCCTTGCGGGTGGGCAAGGAACACGTCTCGGAAAACTCACTCAAAGCATTGCCAAACCGGCAGTGCAATTCGGTGGGCGCTACCGTATCATTGACTTTGCTCTTTCCAACTGTGCAAACTCTGGAATCCATAATGTTGGTGTGATTACGCAGTACCAACCTCTTGCTTTGAATAACCATATTGGAAATGGTTCTAGCTGGGGATTGGATGGTATCAATTCAGGTGTCTCTATTTTACAACCTTATTCAGCCAGCGAAGGAAACCGTTGGTTTGAAGGGACTAGTCACGCTATCTACCAAAATATTGACTACATCGACAGTGTTAATCCTGAGTATGTTTTGATTCTTTCTGGTGACCACATCTACAAGATGGACTACGATGATATGCTTCAGTCCCACAAGGATAACAATGCCAGTTTGACAGTAGCTGTCCTAGACGTACCTCTCAAAGAAGCTAGCCGTTTCGGTATCATGAATACAGATGCCAATAACCGTATCGTTGAATTCGAAGAAAAACCTGCTCAACCTAAGTCTACAAAGGCTTCTATGGGAATCTATATTTTCGACTGGAAACGACTTCGCAATATGCTTGTTGCTGCTGAAAAGAGTAATGTGGATATGTCAGACTTCGGTAAGAACGTTATCCCTAACTATCTCGAGTCTGGTGAAAGTGTCTATGCTTATGAATTTAATGGCTATTGGAAAGACGTTGGTACGATTGAGTCACTTTGGGAAGCCAATATGGAGTACATTTCACCAGAAAATGCCTTGGATAGCCGCAATCGTCAGTGGAAAATTTACTCAAGAAACTTGATTTCACCACCAAACTACTTTGGTGCGCATGCACACGTTGAAGATTCATTGGTCGTGGATGGCTGTTTTGTAGATGGAACGGTTAAACGTTCGATTCTTTCAACAGAAGCACAAGTACGTGAAGGTGCTGAGGTCGTTGATTCTGTCATCATGAGCGGGGCTATTATTGGCCATGGAGCAAAGATTACTCGTGCTATTATTGGTGAGGGTGCCATTATTGCAGACGGCGTAGAGATTGACGGAACGGACGAAGTACAAGTAGTAGGATACAATGAAGTAGTGGGGGTAGCAACAGATGAAGATTGATAAATATTCAGCCATTTTAGGAAACACAGTTGGTTTTCATGATATGTCAACGTTAACAGAACACCGTCCGGTGGCTAGCTTGCCTTTCGGTGGGAAATACCGTTTGATTGACTTCCCCCTTTCCAGTCTTGCAAATGCAGGTGTTCGGAGTATCTTTGGTATTTTCCAACAAGATAATATCAGCTCAGTTTTCGACCATATCCGTTCAGGTCGTGAGTGGGGCTTGTCAACCCTTCTAAGTCACTACTATCTAGGAATTTACAATACTCGTGTTGAAAGCAGTACAGTTGGAAAAGAGTATTACCAACAGCTTCTCACCTACTTGAGACGTTCAGGTTCAAATCAAACCGTTTCGATTAACTGCGATGTGCTGGTGAATATTGACTTGAATCAAGTCTTCCACCTACACAATACAACAAATGGTCCGATCACAGTTGTATATAAGAAACTTCCAAAGAAAGACATTTCAGATGTGAATGCTATCTTGGAAATCGATGAAACTGACCATGTTCGTTCGCACAAACTCTTTGATAATAAATCTACAGATGAACTCTTCAACATGTCTACAGATATCTTTGTTGTGGACACTCCTTGGTTGATTGAACGACTTGAAGAGGAGGCTCAGAAAGAATATCCTGAAAAGTTGCGCTATGTTCTCCGCGATTTAGCTGTAAAAGAAGGTGCTTTTGCTTACGAATACACAGGTTACTTAGCAAACATTCATTCTGTTCAGTCTTATTATCAAGCAAATATTGATATGCTTGAATCTAAAAAGTTCTACTCACTTTTCTCACCAAATCAAAAGATTTATACCAAAGTTAAGAATGAAGAACCAACCTACTATGCGAATACTTCAAAAGTAAGTACTTCTCAATTTGCTTCTGGTAGTATCATTGAGGGTGAGGTAGTTCAGTCAGTCCTATCTCGTAACATTTATGTTCACAAGGATAGTGTGGTGAAGGACAGCATTTTATTCCCTCGTGTTGTGATTGGTCAAGGTGCGCGAGTTGAATATGCTATCTTGGACAAGGGCGTTGAAGTTGCGGACGGTGTTGTCATTCGAGGAACGGCAGAACATCCAGTTGTAGTTAAGAAGGGTGAAACAGTAACAGAGGACATTTATTCATGAAAATTTTATTTGTAGCGGCAGAAGGAGCACCCTTTTCAAAAACAGGTGGTTTGGGCGATGTCATTGGCGCACTTCCCAAATCACTTGTAAAAGCAGGGCACGAAGTTGCAGTTTTCTTGCCTTATTATGATATGGTAGAAGCTAAGTTCGGTGACCAGATAGAGGATGTTCTCCACTTTGAAGTTAGTGTGGGATGGCGTAGACAGTACTGTGGTATTAAAAAAACGGTCTTGAATGGGGTTACCTTCCACTTCATTGATAATCAGTATTATTTCTTCCGTGGTCATGTGTACGGTGATTTTGACGATGGTGAACGCTTTGCCTTTTTCCAACTGGCTGCTCTTGAAGCTATGGAACGCATCGACTTTATCCCTGACCTTCTCCATGTTCATGATTACCACACAGCCATGATTCCCTTCTTGTTAAAAGAAAAGTACCATTGGATTCAAGCCTATCAAGGAATCAGAACAATTTTAACTATTCATAATTTGGAATTTCAAGGTCAATTTTCTGAAGGAATGTTGTGGGATTTGTTCGGTGTTGGGTTTGAACGCTATGCTGATGGCACCCTTCGCTGGAATGATTACCTCAACTGGATGAAGGCTGGTATCCTATACGCGGATCGTGTCTCAACCGTTTCCCCTAGCTATGCGCATGAGATTATGACCAGTCAGTTCGGTTGTGGTTTGGATCAGATTCTTCGCATGGAGTCAGGTAAGGTTTCAGGTATTGTCAATGGTATTGACGCAGATCTTTATAATCCTCAAACAGACCCACTTTTAGACTATCATTTTGATAAGGAAGATTTGTCTGGAAAAGCTCAAAACAAAGCAAAATTACAAGAGCGAGTTGGGTTACCAGTGCGAGCAGATGTTCCTCTAGTTGGGATTGTCTCTCGATTGACACGCCAAAAAGGTTTTGATGTTGTGGTAGAAAGCTTGCATCGTTTCTTACAAGAAGACGTTCAAATCGTTCTTTTAGGGACAGGGGATCCTACTTTTGAACATTCCTTCTCCTGGTTTGCGCAAGTCTATCCAGACAAGCTATCAGCAAATATCACTTTTGACGTCAAGCTCGCTCAAGAAATCTACGCAGCTTGTGATCTCTTCCTCATGCCGAGTCGTTTTGAACCATGTGGCTTATCTCAAATGATGGCAATGCGCTATGGAACTCTACCATTGGTTCATGAGGTTGGTGGTTTGCGTGATACGGTTCAATCCTTCAATCCGATCGAAGGAACTGGTACTGGATTTAGCTTTGACAATTTAACACCATACTGGCTTAACTGGAGTTTCCAAACAGCCTTGGATGTTTATAAGTACCAGCCGGACGTTTGGAGAAATCTACAAAAACAAGCTATGGAATGCGATTTCTCATGGGATACAGCCTGTAAATCTTACCTAGACTTGTACCATAGTTTAGTCAACTAATAGATAAAATCGTATGATTCTTTCATACGATTTTTGGGCTGTTTAGAAAGGAAAGCTTATGTCTCGAGTAAAAGGCTTGTGTGTCATGGACGTTGACGGCACCCTGATAGCAGAAGAAGTGATTGATCTTTTAGGAAGAGAAGCAGGTTGCGAAGCCGAAATTTCGCAGATTACAAGCCAGACAATGCGAGGTGAACTGGATTTTGAAACAAGCTTACGAGCAAGAGTGGCTTTGTTAAAAGGTCTTCCGGTTTCGGTCTTTGATACTGTCTTCAAATCCATTCATCTGTCCAAGAATGCTCAAGAATTTATCTCCATACTTCAAAACAAGGGCATGCTAGTTGGTCTAGTGTCCGGTGGATTTACACCAATAGTTGAGAGATTAGCAAAATCCCTTGGCATCTCCTATTTCTCTGCTAACCAGTTGGAAGTCAAAGACGGCTTTTTAACTGGAAAATTAGTTGGTGAAATTGTGACAGGTCAAGTAAAACAAGCTACGCTTGAGATTTGGATAAAGGAATTAGGACTTTCCAAAGAAAGAACGATTGCCATCGGTGATGGTGCCAATGACCTCTTGATGTTAAAGTCAGTAGGTCACGGTATAGCCTTTTGTGCAAAAGAAATCGTAAAATCTGAGATAGCTTGTCATGTAGATACGAGGGATCTTTTAGAAGTTCTACCTTTGATTAATTTCTTAGAATGAGAGGGAACTATGAAAATTGTAATTGCACCTGATTCTTTTAAAGAAAGTTTGACAGCAGAAGAGGTCGCTCAAGCTATAAAAAAAGGTTTTGAAAGGTCAATAGCGGATGTAGAATGTCTGCTCTGTCCTGTTGGTGATGGTGGGGAAGGAACTGTAGATGCTATTCGCCATTCTCTTGAACTCGAAGAAAAATGGCAAGAGGTGACAGGGTCTTTTGGGCTAAAAGAATCAATGCGCTACTTTCAAAAAGATCAAATAGTGCTCTTCGAAGTTGCAGACTTGGTTGGTCTTGGGAAGATTCCGCGGGAGAATCGAAATCCTCTTCGCATCCAAACCAGAGGTATTGGAGAGTTGATTCGCCATCTCATTGATCAAGGAATGAAAGAAATTTATATCGGTGTTGGCGGTACGGCTAGTAATGACGGCGGGATAGGCATTGCCGCTGGTTTAGGTTATCGTTTTTATGATAAGAATGGAAAAGAATTGCAAGCTTGCGGTCAGACTTTGCTTGAGCTCGAGTCAGTTTCAGACAGTGAGTTATATAGGATTCCTGATGATGTGCAAATTCGCATTCTAGCAGATGTGGAGAGTCCCTTATGTGGTCATCAAGGAGCGACCTATACATTTGGCAAACAAAAGGGCTTGGAACCCAGTTTATTTGAAACAGTAGATCTGGCTATACAGCGTTTCTATGAAAAATTCTCACCTTCCACCCTGTCTCTTAAAGGAGCAGGAGCCGGCGGTGGCATTGCTGCTGGGCTCTGTACCTTTGATGAGGCCTGTATCGTATCTGGGATTGATACTTGCTTGGATTTGATTGACTTTGACAAGAAGGTTGCAGGGGCCGACTTGGTTATCGTTGGAGAAGGCAGACTGGATAGCCAAAGCTTTGCTGGAAAAGCTCCTATCGGTGTAGCAAAAAGAACTCCTGAAGGAGTTCCAGTTATCGCTATTTGTGGTAGTCTTTCCGAGGATTTACCTTCCCTACCATTCGAAAATATAGAAGCAGCCTTTTCCATTTTAGAGAAAAGTGAACCTTTGGAAGACAGTTTGAAAAATGCAAGTCTCTATTTGGAGCACACAGCAGCTAATATTGGGCGTTTACTAAAGTTGAGGAAGGATTAGCTGAACCACTTTTTCCAGATAGATTTTTTAGGAACCTCTGCCTTTTTCTCTTCCCAGAGGCTTGAGAAAGCAAGTCTAAGGTCTTTTTCGTCTACTTGAACAGGTTCATTTGTATGAATGACAAGACCAAAAGGAGAGGTGATATGATCATCTGAAACAATAGTCGCCTGACAGTTGCTTTCCTTTGCTTGTTTTAAGTAAAAGACCTGTTTGTCAAACTCGATATTTGGTGAGATCTTCACAAAAAGTTCCTCTACCTTTTCTTGAAAAACCTCTAAAATAGAGAAAAATCCATGTTCTAATTCAGAACTATTGGCAGTGCTGATATCCGCGTAGCCAAGAACTCTTTCCTCGAAAGTTCCGAGATAGCGGCGTTGTTCGTCAGGGTTTAATTTCGGCCCACCATGAGCTTTTTCTAGTAGTTGTTTTGATAAATCTGTCATAAAAACAGTATATCACAAAAATCGCAAGAAAACAGACAAAAGAAAGCGATTACTTTATAAAGTTAAGGAAAATTTGCACAAAGATAACGTTTTTTCTTGAAAAACGCTTATTTTTAAGGTATCATAGAGGTGTAAAAAATTTAACTCAAAGGAGAGTAAAAAATGTCAATTATTACTGATGTTTACGCTCGCGAAGTCCTAGACTCACGCGGTAACCCAACACTTGAAGTAGAAGTTTATACTGAATCAGGTGCTTTCGGACGTGGTATGGTTCCATCAGGAGCTTCTACTGGTGAACACGAAGCAGTTGAACTTCGCGACGGTGACAAATCTCGTTACGGTGGTCTTGGTACACAAAAAGCTGTTGACAACGTAAACAACATCATCGCTGAAGCAATCATCGGCTACGATGTACGTGACCAACAAGCTATCGACCGTGCTATGATCGCACTTGACGGTACTCCTAACAAAGGTAAATTGGGTGCAAACGCAATTCTTGGTGTGTCTATCGCTGTAGCTCGTGCTGCTGCTGACTACCTTGAAATCCCACTTTACAGCTACCTTGGTGGATTCAACACTAAAGTTCTTCCAACTCCAATGATGAACATCATCAACGGTGGTTCTCACTCTGACGCTCCAATCGCTTTCCAAGAATTCATGATCGTACCTGCTGGTGCACCATCATTCAAAGAAGCTCTTCGTTGGGGTGCTGAAATCTTCCACGCTCTTAAGAAAATCCTTAAATCACGTGGTTTGGAAACTGCCGTAGGTGATGAAGGTGGATTCGCTCCTCGTTTCGAAGGAACTGAAGACGGTGTTGAAACTATCCTTGCTGCGATCGAAGCTGCTGGTTATGTGCCTGGTAAAGACGTATTTATCGGATTTGACTGTGCTTCATCAGAATTCTACGATAAAGAACGTAAAGTTTACGACTACACTAAATTCGAAGGTGAAGGCGCTGCTGTACGTACTGCTGCAGAACAAATCGACTACCTTGAAGAATTGGTAAACAAATACCCAATCATCACTATCGAAGATGGTATGGACGAAAACGACTGGGACGGTTGGAAAGCTCTTACTGAACGTCTTGGTGGTAAAGTTCAATTGGTTGGTGACGACTTCTTCGTAACAAACACTTCTTACCTTGAAAAAGGTATTGCAGAAGGTGCTGCTAACTCAATCCTTATCAAAGTTAACCAAATCGGAACTCTTACTGAAACATTCGACGCTATCGAAATGGCGAAAGAAGCTGGTTACACTGCCGTTGTATCACACCGTTCAGGTGAAACTGAAGATTCAACAATCGCTGATATCGCAGTTGCAACAAACGCAGGACAAATCAAGACTGGTTCACTTTCACGTACAGACCGTATCGCTAAATACAACCAATTGCTTCGTATCGAAGATCAACTTGGTGAAGTAGCTGAATACCGTGGATTGAAATCATTCTACAACTTGAAAAAATAAAATAGTTCAGTGAACTATTTTATCCCGAACCTTGAAATTCAAAAGTTCGGCCGTTGATTTAACAACGTTTTTAGCCCCTCGGATTTTATCCGAAGGGCTTTTTTCTGTTCAGGGGGCAAAAAGGGGGCAGTGTTTATGGTATAATAGACAAAAACACTTGTATTAGGAAGAAATTATGTCTAAAGAGATTGATATTGAGTATTACCACCAACTAGCACTGCAAAAGCAGAAGGAGCACCGCAAAGTGTTAGCTAATCTAAAGAAAAAACCTCCTAAAAACTTAGATAAGATTGCGCAGCAGATTCACCAAGAAGTCTTTGCTGAGATTGATTGTACTGCCTGTGCTAACTGTTGCAAGACTTTGGGGCCCGACTTTAAAGAAGCAGATATCACCCGTATCGCTAAGTACTTTAAGATGAAATTACCGGCTTTTGAAGCGGAATTCCTTCAGGTGGATGAAGATGGGGATAAAGTTTTCAAATCCATGCCTTGCCCCTTTCTAGGAGGAGACAATCTCTGCTCCATCTATGATGTTCGTCCCAAGGCCTGTCGTGAATTCCCTCATACAGATCGGAAAAAGATCCATCAAATCAACCATTTGACGATTAAGAATACCTTGGCCTGCCCAGCAGCCTATCTCTTTGTTGAGAAATTAAAAGATAAGTTATAGATTTTACACCTTTAAATCTTGTACAAAAATTCTGGGGTAGAGGTATCTTGTGTTTGTTAGAATATAGATAGAATTGAACACGGCCTAAAGCTATGTGAAAAAGATGAATTTTTCTCGGAGCAGGAGCCCCTCCGTCAATTTTCCAATTTTAACTTTGTTTTTAACGGCCTTAGTATCTTTTATGAGGTGAAAAAGAATATGATGCATCAATTCAATCAAACCATGGATTATTTGGAGCAGCAGCTGACTGGAGAAGTGGATATGAAAAGATTTCAGCAGTTATCGGGCTATTCTTACCCTCTCTTTAGTAGACTATTTTCCATCCTAGCAGATATGACTTTAGCAGAATACTTGCGCAATCGCAGGCTGTCAGAAGCTGTGACGGACTTGCGGGAAGGCTCTGAGAAAGTCATTGACATAGCGATGAAATACGGCTATGAGTCTGCGGATGCCTTCAGCGCAGCCTTTAAGAAATTCCATGGTGCAACCCCCTCAGAAGTTCGAAATGGAAAACCTTATCGGATCTTTCCTAGACTTCAATTATCCTTAAAAATCACAGGAGGAAAGAACATGGATATCAAGATTCAAAAGAAGCCTGCTTTTACCGTGGCAGGCGTCCTATTGGAGGCTATTGACAATAGCAAATGCCCGTCTGCTTGGGAGCATCTCTATGCCCATCACAGCTTTGAAAGCCTAGAAAGTCTAGGCAGTGGTCAATCCTTCGGCATCTGTTCGGATGTCAAAGAAGGTGAAATCATCAACTATATGGCTGCTTATGATGTGACGGATAAAACTAAAGCAGAAGAACTAGGTCTGTCCATCAAAGATGTCCCAGCCGCTGAATATGCTATCGTACCAGTCAAAGGCCCTATACCTGCTAGCATTCATAATGCTTGGAAATATGTCTTGGAGGTCTTTTTCCCAGAAACTGGCTATCGCCACTCAGGCTCACCAGACTTTGAAGTCTATACCGAAGGTGACATGTCGTCACCTGACTATCAAATGGAACTCTGGATACCAGTGATTAAGTACTAGATCATTTTCTGACATTTTATAAAGATGCAAATCGAACTCTGTAGAAGATAGCTTTTACAGAGTTTTTCTTTGTTTGATTGAACGATTTTATGAGAAGAACAATAAATTTGATTTTAATTAAATTTAAGTATAAGGAATTTTTAAGCATTTACTTGTATACTTTTCCAATCATCAAAGAAAGAGGTGTAAATATGAACTATCTAGTTATCCCAGCTTACGAACCTGACTACAATCTCATCAAATTGATTGAAAAGATTCACAATAAGAGCGATTTTTACATCATTGTCATTGATGATGGAAGTTCGGCAGAATGCCAAGACATTTTTGCTCAAGCGGAGGATTTTGCGACGGTCCTTCGCCACCAGGTCAATCAAGGAAAAGGGCAAGCTCTGAAAACAGCCTTTGAGTACATTCAGTCTCTCAATAAGCCAGGGACTGTGGTTACAGCAGATGCAGACGGCCAGCATAGGATCTGGGACATCTTTCGTAGTTTGACCAAATCAAATGAAAATCCTAATACACTTGTCCTTGGTGTCCGTGCCTTTACTGGCAAGGTTCCCTTGCGTAGTCGCTTTGGAAATAGCTTGACTCGTATCTTGTTTAAACTGCAAACAGGTGTCGCTGTATCCGACACACAGACAGGATTACGTGCCTTTTCAACGGATATGATTCCTTTTATGCTCAAGGTAGAAGGACAACGGTATGAATACGAGATGAACATGCTCCTTGAAGCAAGTCAAGCCTACCCAATCTTAGAAGTTCCGATTGAAACAGTCTATATCAACGACAATGAGGCTTCTCACTTCCGGCCTATTCGGGATGGCTTGATGATTTATAAAAATATTTTAAAGTTTGCGCTCTCGTCTTTTAGTAGTTTTATCGTAGATTATGTGGTCTACGCTCTCTCTATTCTATGCTTGAGCTTTATTCCGACAGGTCTGCGTGTTCTTCTCTCAAATGGTTTGGCACGTGTGACTAGCTCCATCTTTAACTTCTCTACCAACAAAAAATTGGTCTTTAAGAATAAGGCGAGCAGTTTTAAAACGGGATCAGGCTATTTCGGACTAGCAGTTGGCCTCTTTATCTTAGACACCATCCTGATTCGACTTTTTAATTCTAGTCTTGGAGTCAATTTGCTAATCGCGAAGATAGTTGTTGGAATCATGCTCTTCATCCTCTCTTGGACAGTTCAAACTCGCTTTATTTTCAAAGAAAGGACTTGTAGCCCATTATGAAAGTTTTAAAGAAACCCTATCTATACGCCTCGATCTTGGGCTTGCTCCTGACAAGCTCCTTTACCTATTCAATGTTGAAGACCTTTGTACTCGCTGAAACGATTTCCACTGTACCTAATACTAGCTCAACGTCTAACACCGCAGCAGCAAGTCAGGCAGCAAAAAATGCCCAGGTGACGGATACTAGCTATTCAGATGGAAATATCAGTGTCGACCTCACTGAAAAGACTGTAAATGAAACGCAGGTCTACGTAGCTGATATAACCCTCAGTTCATCGGACTATCTGAAAACAGCTCTAGCTCAAAACTCCTATGGAACCAATGTCACGGCTAAAACCTCTGTAACGGCTGCTGAAAACAATGCTATTCTAGCTGTCAACGGTGACTACTATGGAGCCAATAGCTCTGGTTATGTTATCCGTAATGGAGTTGTCTATCGGGACAGTGTCCGTGAAGACGCTAGTAATGGCGACCTTGCCATTTACAAAGACGGCTCCTTTAAGATCATCTACGAGGACCAAGTTTCAGCCGATCAGTTGGTTCAGGACGGTGTCGTCAATCTACTGGCATTTGGTCCGTCTCTAGTTGAGAATGGAGAAATATCTGTCGATACCAATACAGAAGTCGGTCAGGCCATGTCATCGAATCCTCGTACTGCCATCGGGATTATCGATGAAAATCACTACATCATCGTCGTTTCGGATGGTCGTACCTCTGAAAGCAAAGGCTTATCACTTTACCAGATGGCAGAAGTGATGAAATCTTACGGAGTGAAGACAGCCTATAACCTTGATGGTGGTGGATCCTCAACTCTCTACTTTAACGGTCAGGTAATCAATAAACCGACTACAGGTGGAAGCAAGATATCAGAAAGGGCGGTGAGTGATATTGTCTACATCGGTTACTAAAATCAAAAACAAACGCCTCAAAAAGACACTCGTTAGCTATAGTCTTCTCACTATTTTCTTCTTTGCATTTAGCCGTATCTACGAGTCCTTTAGTTTTGGGGAGACGTCGCTTCATATGCACTATCTCTTTGCAGTCCCTCTAGTAGGGGGCGTCATTCTTGCATTTTTGTTGAAAATCATGCCAAATTTAGGGCGAATCAGCCTAAACTTGTGGAACTCGGCAGTTGCAATTCTAACAGCTGGAATACTCTTTCGAGGAATTGTCAATCTATCAGGTCGTTCAACGACCTTAGATCAACCTTACTGGTATGTTGGCTTAGGCTTTGCTATTTTGGCTATCGCCTCGCTTTTCTTTCATAAGAAAAACAGTCAAGAATTAGCTTAAAAATTGAAAACTGGTTGTTGAGAGAAACAGCCAGTTTTCTTGTTATGTGACTATTAGTCCGTCTCGCTCCGTAAGGTGCGAGACAAATAAACCACCCGCTATGCGGGTGCGCGACGAAGGTTATACCAAAAAAACTCCAAACGCGATACAATAAAGGTGTTCAAGCCAATTGTAAAGCGAAAGGAGAAAAATATGGCACAAAAGGCACATAGTTTATCACACACAAAGTGGATGTGTAAATATCACATTGTGTTCACCCCTAAGTATAGACGAAAAATCATTTATAATCAATATCGAAGTAGTTTGGGAGAAATATTCCACCGTTTATGTAGTTATAAAGGTGTTGAAATTATCGAGGGTCACTTAATGCCTGATCATGTACATATGTTAGTCAGTATTCCACCAAGGATAAGTGTTTCAAGTTTCATGGGTTATTTAAAAGGCAAAAGTGCACTCATGATGTTTGATAAACACGCCAACCTCAAGTATAAGTTTGGAA
>NZ_GL732467.1:13960-42870 GCF_000187645.1 Streptococcus sp. C300 | reverse complement strand
TCACTTAATGCCTGATCATGTACATATGTTAGTCAGTATTCCACAAGGATAAGTGTTTCAAGTTTCATGGGTTATTTAAAAGGCAAAAGTGCACTCATGATGTTTGATAAACACGCCAACCTCAAGTATAAGTTTGGAAATCGGCATTTCTGGGCAGAAGGTTATTATGTAAGTACAGTAGGGCTTAATGAAGCCACAATTAAGAAATATATTCAAGAACAGGAAAAGCATGATATAGCACTAGATAAATTAAGTGTAAAAGAATATGAGGATCCCTTTAGGGATAGTGGTAAGTAATACTAAAGCCTCTTTAAGAGGCAAGTGACGAGTCAAGAGCAATGAGGCTTGAACAACGTGAAAGCCAGCGCCTTTAGGCGCTGGCTGGTGATTTGGGCTTATAGCCCTGGTGCAAACCACCCGTTAGACGGGTGGTTATGATTGAAGTTCATGACTATAGATCACAAATACCCATATTTTTTGTTTGGATTTTATGGGGCATGCGAATAGTTTTCTCGGTATAATAGTCCCATAGAAGATAAGGAGGCATGAATATGCAGATGTATTTTGGAGATGTGTCACTTTGCTATAGCTATTCATTGGCAATGGCACTGGCTAGCTATGGCTATGACTTTAAAGCAGACTTTCTAGAGGCAATCATGGTAATGGGAAATGGCGCTAGTATCGTAAAGGAAGATGACCAGCACCCTCTAGTATTCTTTGATAACGGAATGCCAGATCTTTCCATCTCCCATTCCTTAAAAATACTTGGGTTTGACTATGAGGATTTCTATCTAAAAGATGGAACTGAAGTAGATTTGGAAGAGATTAAAGGAAAGTTAGAAACCTTTCTGTCCAATGGACCTGTCGTACTGGGACCTCTTGATATGGGCCATCTGACCTACAATCCTAATCACACAATCCTTTATGGTGTGGATCACTTCGTAACCGTGTATGGCATTGATCATCAGCACCTCTATTTGCATGATCCAGCTGGTTTTGCCTGCATGAAGGTTGCTTTTAATGACATATTAGAAGCCTGGAAGGCAGAGACTATTGACTATAAGCGTGGATCTTACTCCATGTGGGGAAATTTTAAGAAGGTCAAGAGTCCGAGTCAGACTGAAATCTATCAGGAAACGGCAAGGATTATGAAGAATCGATATTTGAATGGCCAAAACGGTGTTTTGAAATGCTATGCAAAAGCAGTTGCTGAAAACGGCTTAAATACTGAGCAAAAACAATTGCATCAGTATTTCAGCTTTAAACTTGCAGCTGTTCGAAATCTCTATCTCAGTAAATTCTTAAAGGCGTATGATCCAGAAGGGGCAAGATTAAAAGAGGAATTGGCATCTCTATTTGGCCAAGCTCATCTTTCATGTTTAAAAGAAGATTACCAAGAACTATCCCGCTTGCTCTGTCAGATAGCAGAAGTAGATGGTCTCTTTAAAGATTTATATATAAAGTAGTGACTATAAGCATAAAAAAATAGTTAGTAGAAGCAGTTTTTCTTAAAATGAAGAACTGCTTTTTGATTATGGTATAATGAAGTAAGAAAACACCTTAAACTACTAGAAAATGAAGGGAGAAATCCTGTGACTAGACCAAAAACGAAAGAGGAGCTGGTGCTAGCCTCTAAGGAAAACTATGAAAAGCTCAATCACTTTATATCTAAATTAAGTGAAGAGGAACTACAGACTCCTTTTGATTTTTCAAAAGATGAAAAGAAAAAAGAAGCTCACTGGAAAAGAGATAAAAATCTAAGAGATGTTCTGATCCATCTCTATGAATGGCATCAGTTACTTTTGACCTGGGTACATTCTAATCAAAAGGGACATGAAAGACCTTTTCTCCCTGAGCCTTATAATTGGAAAACTTATGGAGAAATGAATGTCGCTTTTTGGAAGAAGCACCAGAGAACTTCCTTAGAAGAAGCTATTAAACTCCTCGATCAATCGCATAGAGAGGTTTTAGAGTTGATGGAAGGCTTCAGTAAGGACGAATTGTTCACAAAAGGTATCTATAAGTGGACAGGAGGGACAAGTCTAGGTTCCTACTTTGTTAGTAGCACCTCCAGCCACTATGACTGGGCTCTGAAAAAACTCAAAGCTCATCAGAAAAATTGTAAGACTAGCTAGTTGAAGTGCTTTAGTTCTCGTGATTTTTAAGCTCTTCTAGCTTTAGAATCCTTCTAAAATTAAAATTTAGGTTTGTCATAAACTTAGAATAGCACCAAAACATTTATATCAATGCAATTCTAAGTTTAGAATTGCACTGATATTAAAGGAATTGAGCTGTTCGATGCTTAGAATGCCTTTGTTCTGAGAAATGTTGACTAGAAAATGATTCGAATGGCTTTTTTCTGATATAGGATGATAGATAGATGGATGAGATGATGAACATACAAAAAGAGAAAGTTAGAAAAGAGTTGGTGTCCCTTTGTTTGGGAGAGTTTACAGCCGTCCTATCCTTTTGGTTGTGTTTTTTCCTTTTGAAAAATCGGCTTGGTGATTGGAATAGTCTAGCAACCATTCTCTATCCTCTGTCTTTACTGACATTTATTTTGCTTCAAGGTTCAATCTATTGGGCGATTTTGATTAGAAGACTCTCGAAACCTCAGTTCGGAAGCGCTAGTGTCCCCAAACTATATGGTGGTTTCAGAATACTAGACCTTGTTTTACTTATTTCAGGCTTTCCTTTTATTGTCTGGAATACACAGAGTTTCCAACTGGCTATTATAGCCACACTGATACAACTTTTTGCCCTAATCGAATGGGTTAATTATTTCCTCCTACGTTTATCCTATAGTCTAAATCCACTTGTTTTATGGAAACGAATTACTAAGGGAAAACTTGAAAAGAGCAGAATAGCCAAGGAGTTGGGGTAGGGGAGTGTACTATTGGAGAGTTTAAGTTATTCAAACAATGTTACCTTGAAATTTTCATTTATACTATAATGTTCTTAATGAATATTCAGGAAGAAAACTAAATGTCCTGCAAATTTTGATTCTTTGAAACTTATTGCTTCCAAAGGATTTTATAGAGTATTGAAAATGAAGTTACTAATTGTGCGGAAAAATTAAGTTTGATGTTATCGCTATACAAAATTTTACTTCGTTCAAACTTGTATTGATTTTTATTGTCAGTGTTTTCGTGATATAATATTATCAGAATAAATTATTGGAGAATCTGAATGAGAAACGATATTCAACCGGCTTTACAAACAATAAAATCTTATTTTGAAAAATCAGAATTTTATATTCCTACCTATCAGAGACCCTATGCTTGGCAAGTACCACAATGTGAACAACTCATTGAAGATATTAATCTTCATATGGAAAATTTCGATGATAGTTCTCAAGACAATTATTTCTTTGGAGCTGTTCTCATTGCTCAAGAATCTGGAGAAGAGCATGAAGTAACCTTGATTGATGGCCAGCAAAGAACAACGACATTTATGCTACTTCTTAAGGCAATCTTATTGAAGATTGATAAGGAGCTTGAACTTCAACCGACTCTAGATACTGATGCACGCAGATTAGTGAAACGTCTTAATGGTCTTAAAGAGCAGATTGTTACAATGCTTTTCAATGTTTCAGATGACGAAAAAGATGATTTCGTTGATGGATTGTATTATCCTAGTGAGGATAGGATAAAGTATCTAAATCATTCAATCTCGGAAAAATATGCTAGTGAGATGACTACTATCTTGTTAGGTAGAGATTTCACTTCGATTAAAGAGAAAGTTTATCAAATTTATCGTCGTCAAAAAGATAATCGTTATACAAATTATTATAAAAACTTTAGATATTTTTATAATATGTGCGATGATTTGAATGTTTTTAAACTCATCAACTTTGCTAACCATTTCATTGATAACTGCCAAGTGATCACCATTACAAGTTATAATACCGATCAAGCAATAAATATTTTCAATTCTTTAAATGGGACTGGTGTCCCATTGACCCCAATTGAAGTAATCGTATCTAAGACCACTGCAAATGCATCAGATAGGAAGAACTTTGAAAAAAATTGGCAAGAGATTGTACAACGTACCGATTCATCGAGATTAGACTTAAATGCGTTAATTACTCATTATATTTTTGTAAAACTTTCAGAACAAAACAGTGCTGATCGAAGAAATCCTGGTATAAGAGCCTTTTTCTCAAAAAATAAGCATCTATTGAATGAAGATGTTCTGTTTACTTCTAATCTAAATACAATCATAAACAATTTTGAACGAGTATCTGATACTATCAATGGTCAATTGATAAACAAATTAAACGGTAATTTAAGACCTTTTGTTAGTAGTTATCTATTTTTCAGAGAAGACAACACATATCTGGAATATTTACTTAGACTTGGAGTTTTGATTGAATTATCTGAACTCTCGTATAGCCATAATCTTTTTAAAGGCTTTTTAGAAGAAATAAATTTGTTGTACAGTCAAGTCGATTCAATTTCAATCGACGAACTTATTTCAAAAATAAGAAACCATATTCATGACAATTTTATTTATGAAGATGTTAAACAAACTTTGACTGAAAGTGGTGTTTCAAATTCGATTCTTTACGTAAATGAATTCTTATTTGCATTGGAAAAAGGTATAGACTTTAATTTAGACGGGAATATTGATATTGAACATATTATGCCACAAAGTGGTTTAAATCGAGAAAATATTATGTCAGATGCAGGATTAGAAAGCCAGGAAGAATTCAGAGATTATGCTGAAAAAATTGGTAATAAGATACTCCTAGAAGCTGATATTAATCGAAGTATAAAAAATGCTTGGTTTAGGAGTAAGAGAAAAAATACAATCACAAGTGGCTGTGGCTATATAGGAAGTAAGTTCCCAATAGCTAAATCCTTAGTTAATTATGTAAATGATACTTGGACTAAAACTGACATTGAATTGGCAACAGAAAAAGCTGCAAAACGAATTGCTGATTTTATTTTTGAATAAACTAGAAAGATAGAATTAAGAGGTACGTTATAATTATGTCATTAAATCAAGTTACTATAGAAATTCCATTGAATATTCAGAAAGGATTAGACTCTGGAATTTATAAACGTTATGGTTCAATAATCAGAAATTCGTCTGGCCATATAGTAAAGCATCTAAAAGAAGTAAAGGCAGGAGAACCAGCTCAACAGGTCCTTAAAGGCCTTGCAAAAAATAAATATGTGCTAGTAACAGCTATTAGTGCAACTATTCTAGCTGTTGGTGGTGTTAGTTATTATGCATTTATTTCAAATAGATATAAGAAGATTGTAAAGAAACTTATAGAAAAGCTAGTTCACTTCATTCAATTAGCACAAAAAGGAGAAGTAAGTGAAGTAGAGGTTGATAATTTCTTAAAATTTTTACAGGATAATCAAAAAGAACTACTTTCTTTGAAACTAGACTCTGAAATAGATGAGTTATTTGATCTTGTATATAATTATACAATTCAATTTGCTCAAGCAAATGGATTTGAGACTGATACTATTTCAGAAGTGGCAGAAAATAATAAAGTTATTAACTTGATAGATTATCTGAACTTTCAAAAAACAATATATCGTTCTGATGCAGTATGATATATTGAAAGAGAAATTTACTGATTCAGAAAGGAAACTCAATGCCCTACAAATTTCTACTCTTCGACCTTGACCACACCTTGCTTGATTTTGATGCTGCTGAGGATGTGGCTTTGACGCAACTTCTAAAGGAAGAAGGAGTTGCGGATATTCAAGTTTATAAAGACTATTATGTTCCTATGAACAAGGCTCTCTGGAAGGACTTGGAGCAAAAGAAAATCAGTAAACAAGAACTGATTAACACGCGCTTTTCTCGTTTATTTGCCCATTTTGGACAGGAAAAAGACGGTAGGTTACTTGCTCAGCGTTATCAATTTTACTTAGCCCAACAGGGACAAACTCTTTCGGGCGCTCATGAACTCTTGGACAGCCTCATCGAACGTGATTATGACTTGTATGCTGCGACAAATGGCATTACTGCTATTCAGACGGGTCGTCTGGCTCAATCAGGTCTGGCTCCCTATTTCAACCAAGTCTTTATCTCTGAACAGTTGCAAACACAAAAACCTGATGCACTATTCTATGAAAAAATCGGTCAGCAGATTGTAGGATTTAGTAAAGAAAAGACGCTGATGATCGGAGATTCCTTAACGGCTGATATTCAAGGAGGCAATAATGCAGGCATAGATACTATCTGGTACAACCCTCATCACCTTGAAAATCACACACAAGCCCAGCCAACTTATGAAGTTCATTCTTACCAAGACTTGCTGAATTTTTTAGATGCTTTGTAGTGATTTCCCTAAGAGGTGTTGATATGGAAACTAAAGTCATTGAAGAGATTGATAACTTACTAAATCTCATCGAGCAGTATCAGTTAAAAGGTGTGGTTGCCCAAGTAAATTCGTTAAAAGAGTTAAAGTATATCATAAGCAATCATATAGAGTTAAGTACTCGAGAGAAGATGAATATCCACTATTCACTCTTTCTCCCTAGGGGTGGTTTATCTGAACTCTACTATATGGACGCTAATCTTGAACGGATGATGTCTGTAAATAATCAACTTTCCTATGCTA
Source organism: Streptococcus sp. C300 (assembly GCF_000187645.1). GTDB lineage: Bacteria > Bacillota > Bacilli > Lactobacillales > Streptococcaceae > Streptococcus > Streptococcus oralis_CQ. The sequence continues at coordinate 36,281 of NZ_GL732467.1, read as the reverse complement.
TTGATACAATCGAAAAGTTTTTAATGGCTGATTGATACTGTGAATACTAATGTCAAATAATAGGGTCAATAACAGTATATATAAGAACTGTAAAAAGTGGTTTAGATAGCCACTTTTTGCTATAATAGAGGCAGTAAAAACGAAGGAGTTGGCGATGCAACACTCATCATGGCATGCTTTGATTAAGGAGCGATTACCTGAGGGTTATTTTGGGAAAATCAATCAATTTATGGAACAGGTCTATGCTCAGGGAACTGTCTATCCACCTAAGGAAAAAGTTTTTCAGGCTCTCTTGACTACGCCTCTTGAAGAAGTGAAGGTGGTGATTCTAGGGCAAGACCCCTATCACGGGCCAGGTCAGGCGCAGGGCTTGAGTTTTTCTGTTCCTGACTCTATCCCAGCTCCGCCATCCTTGCAAAATATCTTGAAAGAATTGTCAGATGACATCGGCGTTAAGAAATCCCATGATTTGACGGCTTGGGCTGAGCAAGGAGTCTTGCTTCTCAATGCTTGCTTGACCGTTCCTGCTGGCCAGGCCAATGGTCATGCTGGACAGATATGGGAGCCTTTTACAGATGCTGTGATTCGGGTTGTCAATCATCTAGATAGACCTGTAGTCTTTGTACTCTGGGGCGCTTATGCACGCAAGAAGAAGGCCTTGGTTACCAATCCTCGTCACTTGATTATCGAATCAGCTCATCCCAGTCCTTTATCGGTTTACAGAGGATTTTGGGGTTCCAAGCCTTTTTCTAAGGCTAATGCATTTTTAAAAGAGACAGAACAAGTGCCAATCGATTGGCTTAGATAAGGAGAGAATATGCCTCAGTTAGCGACGATTTGCTACATTGATAACGGAAAAGAACTGCTCATGCTCCATCGTAATAAGAAGCCCAATGATGTCCACGAAGGCAAATGGATTGGTGTGGGTGGTAAGCTAGAGCGAGGGGAGACACCTCAGGAGTGCGCAGCGCGTGAAATCCTCGAAGAAACAGGGCTCAAAGCCAAGCCGGTTCTAAAAGGTGTTATCACTTTTCCAGAATTCACACCAGATTTAGACTGGTACACCTATGTTTTTAAGGTGACGGAGTTTGAGGGTGACTTGATTGACTGCAATGAGGGAACCTTAGAATGGGTTCCCTATGATGAAGTTTTGAGCAAGCCAACTTGGGAGGGTGATCACACTTTTGTTGAGTGGCTTTTAGAAGATAAACCCTTCTTTTCAGCCAAGTTTGTTTATGATGGGGATAAATTATTGGATACCCAAGTGGATTTCTATGAATAAAGGAGAAAGCAGATGCTACTTATCAAAAATGGTCGTGTAATGGATCCCAAGTCTGGTTTGGATCAAGTGTGTGATATTTTAGTCCAAGATGGAAAAATTGTCAAAATTGCCCCTGAAATCAAGGAAGAAGGAGCAGAGCTAATTGATGCTACGGGCCTTGTTGTTGCGCCTGGACTAGTCGATATCCATGTTCATTTCCGTGAACCTGGTCAAACTCATAAAGAAGACATTCATACTGGGGCCCTAGCAGCCGCTGCAGGTGGCTTTACAACCGTTGTCATGATGGCTAATACTAGTCCAACCATTTCGGATGTAGAGACTCTTCAAGAAGTTCTCCAGTCAGCTGCCAAGGAAAAGATTAACGTCAAGACAGTTGCGACCATTACTAAGAACTTTAATGGCCAAGACTTGACAGACTTTAAGGCGCTTTTAGAAGCTGGAGCCGTTGGTTTTTCAGATGACGGTATTCCACTTGAAAGTAGCAAGGTTCTCAAAGAAGCCATGGAAGAAGCTAAAAAACTTAATACTTTTATTAGTCTTCATGAGGAAGATCCAGGTTTGAACGGGATTCTTGGATTTAACGAAAACATCGCTAAGGAACATTTTCATATCTGTGGAGCGACTGGGGTGGCTGAGTATGCTATGATTGCGCGTGATGTTATGATTGCCTATGCAACCAAGGCCCATGTTCACATCCAGCATTTGTCTAAGGAAGAAAGTGTCAAGGTAGTGGAATTTGCTCAAGGTTTGGGAGCGCAAGTCACAGCAGAAGTAGCACCACAACATTTCTCTAAGACAGAAGCTCTTCTTTTAACTCAAGGAAGCAATGCCAAGATGAATCCGCCGCTTCGTTTGGAATCAGACCGTCGTGCCGTTATCGAAGGTCTCAAGTCAGGTGTTATCACAGTTATCGCAACAGACCACGCGCCTCACCATGCAGATGAGAAAAATGTAGAAGATATCACCAAAGCACCATCTGGTATGACTGGCTTGGAAACCTCTCTATCTCTCGGTTTAACTTATTTGGTGGAAGCTGGTGAGTTGAGCTTGATGGAATTGCTAGAAAAAATGACTGTTAATCCAGCCAAGCTTTACAACTTTGAAGCAGGTTATTTGGCTGAGAATGGTCCAGCGGACATCACTATCTTTGATGCCAACGCTGATCGTACTGTTGGTCCAAACTTTGCTTCAAAATCAGCTAATTCTCCATTTATTGGAGAAACTTTAAAAGGGCAGGTTAAATATACCATCTGTAAGGGACAAATCGTTTACAAAAACTAGATGGGATTCTGCTCTATAAACTATAAGAATAGAGAGCGTATATGTATCGAACCCATCAATTTAAAGATAAGTTTATTTTATTTCTTAAGATATTTTTTCCTATCCTGATTTATCAGTTTGCCAATTATTCTGCCTCTTTTGTTGATACAACCATGACTGGGCAGTACAATACCATGGACTTGGCTGGTGTATCAACTGCAACGAGTCTATGGAATCCTTTCTTTACTTTTTTAACAGGGATTGTTTCGGCCATGGTTCCCATCATAGGCCATCATCTGGGACGAGGCAAAAAGGAAGAAGTGGCATCTGACTTTTACCAATTTATCTACTTGGCTTTCGGATTGTCTTTGGTCTTGCTTGGCATGGTAGTATTCTTTGCACCGCCTGTCTTAAACCATATTGGACTAGAAGCTCAAGTGGCGTCAGTTGCAGTCTCTTATCTTTGGTACCTTTCTATCGGGATTATTCCCTTGTTGCTTTTTAGTGTCATTCGGTCATTGTTAGATTCTCTTGGTTTGACCAAGCTATCTATGTACCTCATGCTTTTGTTACTTCCGCTAAATAGTGGTTTTAACTATCTCTTGATATATGGAGCCCTTGGTTTTCCAGAGCTTGGTGGCGCAGGAGCAGGGCTAGGAACTTCTCTAGCCTATTGGGTCTTATTGGGGATTTCTCTTCTTGTTTTGTTCAAACAAAAAAGATTAAAAGCGTTACATCTTGAAAAACGGATTCCACTCAATATAGATAAAATCAAGGAAGGTGTTCGGCTAGGTCTACCAATCGGGGGAACCGTATTTGCGGAAGTGGCTATTTTCTCCGTGGTGGGACTAATCATGGCTAAGTTTTCATCGCTCATCATCGCCAGTCACCAGTCAGCTATGAACTTTTCGAGTCTCATGTATGCTTTTCCTATGAGTATTTCCTCTGCTATGGCGATTGTTGTGTCTTACGAGGTGGGGGCTAAACGTTTTGAGGATGCAAAAACCTATGCTCGTCTGGGGAGAGTAACCGCCCTTATTTTTGCAGGTCTTACCCTATCTTTTCTCTATATTTTTAGAAATCGTGTAGCAAGTCTATACGGAAATGACCCTCAGTTCATTGAAACAACTGCTGTATTTCTAACCTACAGTCTCTTTTTCCAGTTAGCTGATACCTTTGCGGCTCCGCTCCAAGGAATTTTAAGAGGGTATAAGGACACTATCGTTCCTTTCTATCTTGGCTTAATTGGGTATTGGGGAGTAGCGATACCACTAGGATATCTACTAGATCAAGTAACTGACTTAGGGGCATTTGCCTACTGGATTGGGTTAATTGTCAGCTTGATTGTTTCTGGTTGTTTGTATCAATGGCGTTTGAAAACCGTAATGAAAAGACTGAGCTAATTTTTGGAAAATATCCTGAAAAAGCACTTTGTGAAAAAATGCTCTAACTAGAGAGAATCCCTGTTTTAACAGGGATTTATTTTTTTATATTGTGAAATTTTATTAGCCATATACTTTGACAGTGTATACTAAAAAAGGTAAAATAGTAAGGTAAGTACAAAGTTAGAAAGGCAAGATTATGTCAACTTTAGATAAAAATCTTTTGCTAGAGATGTTCCGTAAGATGGAAGAAATCCGTCGCATGGACTTAAAAATTGCTCAGTTAGTGAAAAAGGGAAAAGTTCCTGGTATGACTCACTTTTCTGTCGGAGAGGAAGCTGCTAACGTCGGAGCAATGCTGGCTCTTAATCCAGATGATCTGATTACCTCAAATCACCGTGGACACGGGCAAGCTATTGCTAAGGGGATTGACCTCAACGGAATGATGGCTGAAATCCTTGGAAAATACACTGGAACCTGTAAAGGAAAAGGTGGTTCTATGCACATCGCCGACCTAGATGCTGGGAACCTCGGTGCAAATGGTATCGTAGGTGGTGGTATGGGAATCGCTGTCGGTGCAGCCCTCAGTCAACAAATGCAACATACTGGTAAAATCGTCGTCTGCTTCTTTGGAGATGGCGCGACCAACGAAGGTGTTTTCCACGAAGCAGTGAACATGGCTTCTATTTGGAAACTTCCTGTTATTTTCTACTGCATTAACAACGGTTATGGAATCTCTGCGGATATCAAGAAAATGACCAATGTGGAGCATATCCATCAACGTAGTGCGGCATATGGAATTCCTGGAATGTTTATCGAAGATGGGAACAACGTCATCGATGTCTATGAAGGATTTAAGAAAGCTGTAGATCATGTTCGTGGTGGCAATGGCCCAGTCTTGATCGAAAGTGTAACCTATCGCTGGCTTGGCCACTCATCATCTGACCCTGGTAAATATCGTACGCGTGAAGAAGTGGAATTGTGGAAACAAAAAGACCCAATCGAAAACCTTCGCAAATACCTCATTGAAAACAATATTGCAAGTGCAGAAGAATTGGAAGAAATCCAAGCACAAGTCAAGGAAGCAGTAGAAGCTTCTGTTAAATTTGCGGAAGAAAGCCCATTCCCACCACTAGAATCAGCATTTGAAGATATTTACGCAGACTAAGGAGAAAGAGATAAAAATGGAAACAAAAACAATGTCGTTCCGTGACACCATTATCCTTGCTATGTCTGAGGAAATGCGTCGCGATGAAAATGTGTTCTTGATGGGAGAAGACGTCGGTGTCTTCGGAGGAGACTTCGGAACTTCTGTTGGAATGCTTGAAGAATTTGGTCCAGAACGTGTCCGTGACTGTCCGATTTCTGAAGCTGCTATCTCAGGTGCAGCAGCAGGAGCAGCCATGACAGGACTTCGTCCAATTGTCGATATGACCTTCATGGACTTCTCTGTTATTGCCATGGACAATATCGTCAACCAAGCAGCTAAAACACGTTATATGTTTGGTGGTAAAGGTCAGGTTCCAATGACTGTACGTTGTGCAGCTGGTAACGGAGTTGGTTCTGCCGCCCAGCACTCGCAATCTCTAGAGTCTTGGTTCACACACATCCCAGGTCTTAAGGTTGTAGCTCCAGGTACACCTGCTGACATGAAAGGACTTCTCAAGTCTTCTATCCGTGATAACAACCCTGTTATCATCCTTGAATACAAGTCAGAATTTAACCAAAAAGGGGAAGTGCCAGTTGATCCAGACTATACAATCCCACTTGGGGTTGGGGAAATCAAACGCGAAGGTACAGATGTAACAGTCGTTACTTATGGAAAAATGCTTCGCCGTGTGGTTCAAGCTGCTGAAGAATTAGCAGAAGAGGGAATTTCAGTTGAAATTGTGGACCCACGTACCCTCGTTCCACTTGATAAGGATATCATCATTAACTCAGTGAAGAAGACTGGTAAGGTCGTTCTGGTCAACGACGCCCACAAAACAAGTGGCTATATCGGAGAGATTTCAGCAATTATTTCAGAGTCAGAAGCATTCGATTATCTAGATGCACCAATCCGTCGTTGTGCAGGAGAAGATGTGCCAATGCCTTACGCGCAAAACCTAGAAAATGCAATGATTCCAACAGTTGAAAGCATCAAAGATGCAATCCGTAAGACATATAACAAAGAATGATATTACATAAGTCAAATTATGTAAAGTTTTAATTTTTTTAACTTTAGTAACTTGAGTTATGTTTTGTATCCAAGTTGTATATAAAGTTGCGACAGTTTTTTGACGAATCGATCATATTCGACAAAAAACTTAGTAAGTCTACTAGGTTGACCGGCTAATAGCGGCAACCGTAGTAACTTGAGACGCGTTTCGTGTCCAAGTTATTTGTAGAGTTGAACACGGGCTAAAAGCTCGGAAAAAAGATAAATCTCCTTGGCTTCATCGAAGCCAGCGTCGATTTCCTATTTTTCGGTCGCTTTTTACGCCCTTTGCATCATGTAATTGAATTCGGACGGAGGTCTTCGAAAAAAAGATAGATTTCCTTGTGTGCATCGAACACATGGTCAATCTCCTATTTTTTCATTGCCCTCTTCGTCCTTAATATCTTAGTATAGAATTGGAGAGGTCATGGCTGATGACAAGCTAAGAGCGACTCCTGCGGCTAGAAAGTTAGCGGATGATCTAGGGATCAACCTCTACGACGTTTCTGGCTCAGGTGCAAACGGTCGTGTCCACAAAGAAGACGTGGAAACTTATAAAGACACAAATGTGGTTCGCATTTCGCCACTTGCAAAACGAATTGCCCTCGAACATAACATTGCTTGGCAGGAAATCCAAGGAACGGGTCACCGTGGTAAAATCATGAAGAAGGACGTTTTGGCCTTACTTCCTGAAAATATCGAAAACGACACCATCAAGTCTCCTGCTCAAATCGAAAAAGTGGAAGAAGTTCCAGACAATATCACTCCTTATGGTGAGATTGAGCGTATTCCAATGACACCAATGCGTAAGGTTATCGCGCAACGTATGGTTGAATCTTACCTAACTGCGCCAACTTTCACACTCAACTACGATGTCGATATGTCAGAAATGTTGGCTCTTCGTAAGAAGGTTCTTGAGCCAATTATGGAAGCGACTGGTAAGAAGACTACTGTAACAGACCTTCTTTCACTCGCTGTTGTGAAAACATTGATGAAACACCCATACATCAATGCTTCATTGACAGAAGACGGCAAGACCATTATCACTCATAACTATGTCAACCTTGCGATGGCGGTTGGGATGGATAACGGATTGATGACACCAGTTGTTTACAATGCTGAAAAAATGAGCTTGTCAGAGTTGGTTGTAGCCTTTAAGGATGTCATTGGTCGTACCTTGGATGGCAAATTGGCTCCAAGTGAGTTACAAAACTCAACCTTCACAATTAGTAACTTGGGAATGTTTGGCGTTCAGTCCTTTGGGCCAATCATCAATCAGCCAAACTCTGCTATCTTGGGTGTGAGCTCAACAGTAGAGAAACCTGTCGTTGTTAATGGCGAAGTTGATATTCGTCCTATCATGAGCCTTGGTTTAACTATTGACCACCGTGTTGTAGATGGTATGGCTGGTGCTAAGTTTATGAAAGACTTGAAAGCCTTAATTGAGAACCCAATCTCAATGTTGGTTTAAGTCAGCTATTGTTATTTTAGAGATTTAGAAGGAAGTAAGACATGGCCTTAGAAGTAATTATGCCAAAAGCCGGCGTGGATATGACAGAAGGACAAATCGTCCAATGGAATAAAAAAGTCGGTGAATTTGTAAAAGAAGGAGAAATCCTTTTGGAAATCATGACTGACAAAGTCAGCATGGAATTGGAAGCCGAAGAAGATGGATACTTGATTGCCATCCTTAAAGGAGATGGTGAAACTGTTCCAGTAACTGAAGTTATCGGTTACCTTGGTGAAGAAGGGGAAAACATCCCAACTGCTGGAGCAGCTGCACCAGAATCAAAACCTGCACCTGCAGCTAGTGCCTCAAACGACGACGGTAAGAGCGATGATGCCTTTGATATCGTTGTGATTGGTGGAGGTCCTGCTGGATATGTGGCAGCAATTAAAGCAGCCCAACTCGGTGGTAAGGTTGCCCTTGTTGAAAAATCTGAACTCGGTGGAACGTGCTTGAACCGTGGATGTATCCCAACGAAGACCTACCTTCACAACGCTGAAATCATCGAAAACATCGGTCATGCAGCAAACCGTGGTATCGTCATCGAAAATCCAAACTTCACTGTAGATATGGACAAACTCCTTGAAACCAAGTCTAAGGTTGTTAATACTTTGGTTGGTGGAGTTGCAGGTCTTCTTCGTAGCTACGGAGTTACTGTTCATAAAGGAATTGGTACCATCACTAAAGACAAGAATGTCTTGGTTAATGGTTCGGAATTGCTTGAAACCAAGAAAATCATCCTTGCTGGTGGTTCAAAAGTCAGCAAGATCAACGTACCTGGTATGGAATCTCCACTTGTGATGACCAGCGATGATATTCTTGAAATGAACGAAGTTCCAGAAAGCCTCGTAATCATCGGTGGTGGAGTTGTCGGTATCGAACTCGGTCAGGCCTTTATGACATTTGGGTCAAAAGTAACTGTTATCGAAATGATGGACCGTATCGTTCCAGCTATGGATGCGGAAGTTTCTAAGAACCTTCGCTTGATCCTTGAGCGTAAAGGAATGACCATCTTAACAGGTACAAAACTGCAAGAAATCATCGAGGAAAATGGTCAACTTCGTATCAAGGTTGAAGGAAAAGATGATATCATCGCAAGCAAAGCGCTCCTTTCAATTGGTCGTGTGCCAGACCTTGAAGGTATTGGCGATGTTGAGTTTGAATTGGATCGTGGACGTATCAAGGTCAACGAATACATGGAAACTTCTGTTCCAGGTATCTACGCACCAGGTGATATCAATGGTACTAAGATGTTGGCGCACGCGGCCTTCCGCATGGGTGAAGTTGCTGCTGAAAACGCCCTTAAAGGAAACCATGCTGTTGCCAAACTGAACTTGACTCCTGCAGCCATTTACACTCTTCCTGAAGTAGCAGCAGTAGGGTTGACTGAAGAACAAGCCCGTGAGAAATACGATGTAGCCATTGGTAAGTTCAACTTTGCAGCTAACGGTCGTGCGATTGCATCTGATGCTGCCCAAGGTTTCGTAAAAGTTATCGCTGATAAGAAATACGGAGAAATCCTTGGTGTGCACATCATTGGTCCTGCAGCCGCAGAATTGATTAACGAAGCGTCAAGCATTATCGAAATGGAAATCACTGTTGAAGAAATGCTGAAGACCATCCACGGACACCCAACCTACTCTGAAGTGATGTACGAAGCATTCGCAGATGTTCTAGGAATGGCCATCCATTCACCAAAGAAAAAATAAATAAGTTTTTCAACTAAATTTTCTTAAAGTAGTACGGACGGCATGGACCTCTATTAGAGTTCCATGCCTAAAAATTGAGCCTCTTGTCTCAATTTTTCCGAGAAATGTAACAATAACACGTTACATTTCTTTTTACCACTTTAGAAAATTGGATTGCTATGAACAGAATTTAAAAATTAAATTTTTGGGAAATACTATGAAATATATTATCAATCATTCAAACGACACTGCATTTAATATCGCCTTGGAAGAATATGCCTTTAAACACTTACTAGATGAGGATCAAATCTTCCTACTTTGGATTAACAAACCTTCTATCATTGTTGGTCGTCACCAGAATACTATTGAAGAAATTAACCGTGATTATGTTCGAGAAAATGGCATTGAGGTAGTCCGCCGTATCAGTGGTGGTGGAGCTGTTTATCACGATTTAAACAACCTCAACTACACCATCATTTCAAAAGAAGATGAAAACAAGGCCTTTGACTTCAAGAGCTTCTCAACTCCAGTTATCAATACCTTGGCTCAACTAGGTGTTAAAGCTGAGTTCACAGGCCGTAATGACCTTGAGATTGATGGCAAAAAATTCTGTGGCAATGCCCAAGCCTATATCAATGGGCGTATCATGCACCACGGTTGCTTGTTATTTGACGTTGATTTATCAGTCCTTGCTAACGCCCTCAAGGTTTCAAAAGATAAATTTGAATCGAAAGGTGTGAAATCCGTCCGTGCCCGTGTAACCAATATTGTCAATGAATTACCAGAAAAAATCACAGTTGAAGAATTCCGTGATTTGCTATTGGAATACATGAAAAAAGAGTACCCAGAGATGACTGAATACGTTTTTTCTGAGCAAGAATTAGCGGAAATCAATCGTATCAAGGATACCAAGTTCGGTACTTGGGACTGGAACTACGGTAAATCTCCTGAATTTAACGTCCGTCGTGGTACAAAATTCACCAGTGGTAAGGTTGAAGTTTTTTCCAACGTCATTGAATCAAAAATCCAAGATATCAAGATTTATGGAGACTTCTTTGGTATCGAAGACGTTGCAGCTGTAGAAGATGTCCTCCGTGGCGTAAAATATGAACGTGAAGATGTTCTTAAGGCACTAGAAACCATTGACATCACACGCTACTTTGCTGGTATTAGTCGTGAAGAAATTGCTGAAGCGGTAGTGGGATAAAAAGAAAAGAAGTTGGTTGTATGACCAGCTTCTTTTTTGAACTACAATTTACATAATTTATAATATGTAACGTGTAATATTTACAAACTATCTAAGGCATTCTTTTGTTCATCATTGACGATATGGGTATAGAGGTCAGTGACTTGTGTACTGGCATGTCCTAGCTGATGGCTGACCAAAACTTGCGATTTAGTAGCATCATAGAGCCTAGTCGCCAGGGTATGGCGTAGCTTGTGTGGAGTTACACGGACTTTGAAGTCCTCAGAGTACTTAGCAACCATCTTTTCAACACTAGAAGCATCAATACGATTGGGAACGCCTCGATATAAGGTCAAAAAGAGAGCTGTATCTGTCTTTTCCGTCTTATAGCGTTGATTTCGAATGGCTAGATAATTCTCTAGGTAAGGCTTAGCAAAAGCAGCGACATTGACAGAATCACGTTTCCCCCCTTTTCGAGTGACATCGATCACCATCATTTTGAGATTGAGGTCTCTTAGATCTAGATTAACAGCTTCAGATAAGCGGACACCAGACGCTAGGAGAAGGGCAATAATGGCCAAATCACGTTCTTTGTTCTTATTAAATGATGAGAGAGCGCGATTTGAGAGCTGTTGTGGGTACTCCTGATCGATATAAGTTAGAAAACCTTCTGTTTCATCACCTAGAAAGAGTTTTTGCTTGATGTTTTCAGCTCTAGCAGCAAGTGTTTCTTTCTTTTTCTTGGTTGAAACTTTCTTCATTACATTACGATAGAAATAGGGTTCTCCCAGGTCGTTTTCAACCTCCTCTGTTAGATACTTGTAAAGACTAGAAAGTGCTGATAAGGTCCGATTGATGGTCGTCTGAGATACACCTTGCTTGGTTGTATTAGCATTCAGCAATGGACGTTCACGTAGATATAGGATAAAAGCTTCCATATCTTTCTTAGACATATTTTCCAAGACAGATAAAGGAATATCAGACATTTTATCAGCATTTGAAATTCCAGACTCTAAAACCCAGCTGAAAAATCGATCGTATTCCTTGAGATATTCGTACAAGGTTGTAAAACTGTAGGGCACAGCAAGCTTGGATTGGTAGTATTCCAGAACATACCAGGGCATGATTTGTTTTAGTTTGTCGATTCGTTCCAGTAAAATCTCACGTTTCATGTATTTTCTCCATAATTAAGTCTACTAGTAGTATAGCATAGACTCATATATTTTTCAAGAAAATTATAGTTTTTCGGAAAGATGTAACAAGAAACTTAAAACAGAAGTCTAACTTTTTTATAAAACTGAATTTTTTAAAAATCAAAACTTCCACTTAAAATGTACATTATTAGAGTGAGAACTGAAATGTCTTCAAATGTAGATATTGCATCTATACTCTATAACTACAAAAAAAGTCTCAATAATATTGAGACTTTTCATTTAACTATTCTTAATACAGGACCTTTTTGTGCCAATTGATAATTATCATTAATTGAAATATCTAATGATTTTTCTAACTCATCTTTGGGCAGAGATAAGTTAGAAATTAGTTCATTTTTTTGTAAAATATCATTACTGATAATTAAGTCAAATACTTTACGGTAAAGACTAGGTTTCTCAGGAGTCAATTCATCATCCAAAGGCTCACGCTTCTTCCATTTATTAAAGCCAATTTTCCTAAACAAATATAATTTTTGATCATCATTGATTAACTCTAACTGATAAGTTCTCATAATCATTGATTGAATAGAAACTTTCCAATATTTTTTTAACTCAATATAAAAGTCTAAATTAGTAGATAACAAAGATTTTAAAAAACCATTCTCAGGTAACAATAAACAAGAAGCAAAATAGTTTGCCTGATTCTCAATAATATTCTTTAATTCCTGAGAGGTATAGTCGTGAATACTTTCAATATCTCCATGAAGTAAAATATGACCTAATTCGTGTGCAATATTAAAACGACGACGTACAGCAGATTCTCCATTATCTGTCAGCATGATATACGGTCTGTCTTCAATCCATTCTGACACTGCATCCAATTTGTCATCAGACATATTGGACTCAACAACAATAATACCATTAACTTCTGCAATCTCAGTGAGATTAGAAATTGGTATATCTTTACCTAATCCCCATAGTTCTCTTAATTCTTTAGCTTTTTCCTCAATATCGTTATTAGTAATATCGTAAATAGTTTTCGTTAAAATGTCAGGTAGAGTTAATTCAGGAAAATTAACATACTGAGACAGCAAATCATAAATTTCCTTTTGAAATTCTAACCTGACAGCTTGCATATCCCTTGCTCTTTTAGTAGCCGCAGATTGACTACGAAAAAAAGTGGCCCCTTCGTAAAACCTTTTAGGTTCAGAAGTAAAATAGGCGTATGGAAAATCTAGTTCAGCAACAATTGTCATTAACTTACTTGCTCCTGGATGTGTTTTCCCTAATTCATAATTAGAAATCATTTGTCTAGATATTCCTGTTCGTTCAGCCAATTCTTTTTTAGTTAATCCTCTGGCTATTCTAGCCTTAGTTAATTTAGAGGGACTAAATATTCCTTGTTCCATTTACTTCTCTCCTAAGAAGCTCTTCTGACAGCTCCGTTAAAGTCAAATCTAGTTTCTTTTGAGTGGTCTGCTCTTGGTCTTTCGAGGCAACAATCCGCTGGGCATTCATAATATCTACTTTCTCAATCCATTGCTCTGTATCAACATTTGGCAAACCCAGCTGAACAAATTGCAGGTGATGATTCTTTCCGCCGTATGTTAAGAGGAGAAATGGTGGGTTATCAGCATCATAATGCTTATTGATATCCTCTTGGGTTGTAAAAAGATCAAATTGTTTATTTTTCACACTAGCCACACTTCTGTGAAGAGCTTTTTTCGGCATTGTTTTTATACTTCTGGTTTTTACTGGAGAAATAATGGCTCCTTTTGCTTCAATCATCGTATAAGTATAGCCGTTCACTTTATTATTCACTGCAGACAACATTTGCACATCTGTTCTCATTGATGAATCTTCTAAAACTAATCGCAGCGCTACATCGACTAATGCTTGTCGGATATGCCCATAAGTCTTTCGCATTTCTGGGTGCCGCAATACAGGTGTGGTATCAATGAGTTCCCACAAAAAACGATAGGCCTCCTTAATACTGTATGCTAATTCACCGGCTAATCGTGGGTCACACTCTGCTTCTAAATGAGTTCTTAAAATTCCCATCTTATCTCCTAACTATTAACTTTATTCACGTCATGTTAATAGTTTACCTTTTTTTAAAAAAAATGTCAACACCAAAACATACTAAGAATAGTAGGTAGAAAATTTCTGACGGGAAAATTACGCATTACTTTTTTGGTGCAAAGTAAAGGTGTCCTTTTAAATCAAGAGGCTTTTCCAAAGAATAATACTGTTTCATACAAAACAGCTAGCGACTATACTCGTCTTTTTTATGTATTACCATATAGCAGGATACCAAGATGATGAAGATTTTAAGCAGGTAGGTTTCAGATCGATCAGTGTCTATGGTTAGCTGAGACAAGACATTAATGATCGAATGTGTCATAACGCAAATCCAGAGATTCTTTGTTTTGTTATAAAGAGCTGAGAGTATGAAAGAATTCGTCAGCAATCCAAATAAAAACGGTAGAATTTGCAGAGTTGCTAGGGAACCATCTATGTAAAAGAACAACAGATGCCAAATTGCCCAGCTGAAAAAGGTTAGGATTGTTGAGTAAAAATATGGTAGCTTCTCTTGTAAGATTGGTTGAAAAACATATCGCCATCCAATCTCTTCTATACCGCCAAAGACAATAAATTTGAAGAACATCAAAAATGGGAGATACCAGCTAAATTCTACTATTTGCCCACCAAACATTAGAAAAGAAAAATCAAGGACAATAAGGAAAAAAGATAATAAATAATGTTTGTAACTGGTATGAATGTTAAAAAAATCGTTAACGATCTTCTTATAAGGAATATGAAAATAGTGATTTGCAACAATTATTCCCCAAAGAGCTGAGGAAATCCCACCAACAATGATTCCTAAAATAGTTAATAGATTGGAATGAACAGAAAAATGATTCAAGAGAAAGAAAAGGAGACAAGCTGATATTATTTGGCTAAAAGTGCCCAGCAAATATACTGCAATTGCCTTATTTCTTTTCATAGAGAATCCTTTCAATGATATTTTACGTAAAATAAATTATGTAAACAGAACTTATAACAACAAATCTTTGACTTTTCCAATTTCACTTTTTGGAATCACCAGGTGAATCATATCACCCAGATACATTCTAGTTGAGCCGTTAACTGTTTGGCTCTTGCCATTATGGACTTGGGTGGTAATGAGTACGTTATGTGGCAAGTTGAGCTCGTGAACCTGTTTTCCAGCGATTTTGTCAGACACAGGGATTTCTATGAGGGTGACTTCTCCCTCGTCTGTTGCTTCTTCTGGTAGCATTTTTTCTAGCATGGCCTCATAGACTGGCGCACCTTTAAGTAAATCCATGATGATATAGGCAACTAGGGTTACCAATCCAAGTGGCATGAGATTGCGAATGTCACCTACCATTTCGGTTACCAGAATCATAGCGGTTAAGGGAGCTTTAGATATTGCTCCAAAGTAGCCACTCATTCCCAGAATGACAAATATAGGGAATTGCTCCTGACTGACAAGTCCAAGATTGACACAAATGACACCAACTAGGGCACCAAGTAAGGAACCAAGCGCCAAAATTGGTAGGAAGATTCCTCCTGGGAGGCCACTTCCATAGCTAATCATGCTCCAAACAAAGCGAATCAAAAAGTAAGCTAATAGAACTTGAAAACTAAAATTTTGCTCAGTTAGGGAAAGAACAAGCTGATTTCCACCACCAAGGATTTGTGGCAAGAAAATCCCGACTGGTATGATAAGGATAAAGGCTAGGATTGGATAATAAGCTTTATCCAAATGGATTTTTTGACCAATCCACTCATAAACTCGACCAACATTGAGTACAGCTTTCTCATAGAAAAAACCAGAAAGTCCGAGAAAAACTCCCATAAGGAGGTAAATCCAATACTGGTCTAGGTTCATGAGAGGAATGTTGTCTGGCATATCCAGTACGGGTGTTAAGCCAAATATGAGCAGAGAAACAAAGTTTGCTACGAGACTGGCTGCTAGAGTTGAGACCCAGAAAAATCGTGAAAAATGGTGATAGACTTCCTCCACAACAAAGAGGAGACCTGCAATCGGTGCATTAAAGGCAGCGGCTAAACCTGCAGCAGCTCCACTGGCGATCAGGGAACGTTCCTCTACTGGGCTGGATTTGAGCCAATTGGCAATGCCTTTACCACCGACCGCTCCAAGTTGAATACTTGGCCCTTCTCGACCTAGCATAAGGCCACTGGCAATAGCAAGAATACCTAATACATATTTCTTCCAGAGGACACTCCACCAGTTAAGAGTCATCAGTCCCTTTAGTTCGGCTTCGACTTGAGGAATTCCTGAACCCTTGATATCTTTTTCTGACCGAGTTAGTTTCGCACTAAGCCAGCAAACGAATACATAAAATAGGCCAATGATAAAAAGATTGCGCACTAGGTGCGCTTGATCTTGATAGAGTCCTTGTAGCAGGTGGAAGCCCTTTTCGATTAAGAAACGAAAGGATCCGACGATTAGACCGACGACGAGACCAACAATGATTCCTCGTCCAACTTGGGATAATATGGTGCTTGAGGCAAAGGCAAATTCTTTCTTGGAACTGAGTGTTTCTGACTGTTCCTCCATAATCATTTCCTCTTACTTGTCTTTCTTAATTGAAACCAGTGTTTTGACTGGTTCAAAACTGGTTCGGTGAATTGGGGTGACACCTAGTTTTTCCAGTCCTTCTAGGTGTTTAGCTGTTCCATAACCTGCATTAGCTGTAAAATCATATCCAGGATATTGCTGATCATATTCCTTCATCAATTCATCCCGTGTCACCTTGGCCACTATAGATGCAGCTGCGATTGAGAGGGAGTTGGCATCTCCTTTGATGATTGCTGTTTGGGAAATCGACAAATCCAGTTTCATGGCATCTATCAAGAGGTGATCAGGTTGCGGACTGAGCTGGGAGATTGCTTCTTTCATGGCTAGTTTGGTTGCTTCATAGATATTGACTTGGTCAATGACTTGATTATCCATGATTCCAATGCCGATTGCTAAGGCTTGGTCTTGAACAGCATGATAAATTTCCAGATGTTTCTTTTTGGGGATTTTTTTACTATCGTTGAGGCCGTTAATCTTACAATTTTTAGGTAAAATAACAGCTGCAGCGACTACGGGTCCAGCCAGAGGACCACGGCCGACCTCATCAACACCTGCAATTAAGGCCACTCCTTGCTTGTAAAGTTCTTTTTCATAGGAAAGCATGGATTCCAAACGAAGGTCCTCATCCAGTTCAGCCTGTATGGCTTTTTTACGCTTGTTAATTTCTTTTTGAACTCCAGAGCGACTATCCTTTTCCAGTTCAAGAAAAAGGGGATTGTCTAATTCTTTGACAGTGGCAAGAAGGTCTTTGATTTCTTTAATCGTCGTCATCGATGTCATCCAATGTATCTAAGGTATAGTTACCGAGCTTTCCATCACGGACTTCCTTGACGAAGAGGCTGTAAAAGCGGTCGTAGTCGTCTCGGAAACCAAGGGCACGGGTCATATCCATGATGATAACAGGTGCTTCTTCTTCAATTTTCATTTGTTTGAAGCGTTCAGCTAGCTTTTCTGGATAATGTTTTTTGAAATAATTGAGACCAAAAATGGTCACCTCATCCATAGGAAGCAACTGGTCTTTGATAGCTCCAGTCAAGGCTAGTTTCAAAGCAACGGTTTCGTCTTCAAATTTAGGCCATAGAATACCTGGCGTGTCTAATATTTCCAGGTCTTTGTTGGTTTTGAGCCACTGTTGCCCCTTAGTAACACCTGGTTTATTGCCGACCACCGCAATCTTTTTCCCTGCCAAACGATTCATGAGAGTTGACTTGCCGGCATTTGGAATTCCGATAATCATAGTCCGCAAGGTTTCGATCTTAATACCGCGTTCTTTCTGGCGTGCAATCTTATCAGCCATGAGCTTTTTAGCAGCATCAGTAACAACTTTTACAGTCACTTGCTCTTTGGAATTGATAGCCAGAGTTTGGATTCCCTGTGATTCAAAATACTGACGCCATTCTTTGGTCATTGCAGGATCAGCAAGATCCGCCTTATTTAAAATCAAGAGTTTAGGTTTATCCCCCACAATCTTGGTTAACATAGGATTTTGACTAGATAAAGGTAGCCGAGCATCCACCAAAATCGTCACAAAATCAACAAACTTAAGATTCTCCTGAACTTGCCGCCGAGCCTTAGACATGTGACCCGGAAACCATTGAATAGTAGCCATAATATTTTCCCCTTCCGACTAAAAAAAACGTAGTAAAAACGTTTTCTTTCTTACTACCTATTCTATCATAAATGAGGAACTTTTGCACAGGCTTTGACCACAATAAATGACAAATAGTATAGGTACGAAACATCCTTGATGCCAGTCACGATTTACTTGACTTTTTTTGCTAACAGGTATATACTTAGTGTATACTAATTCGTGGAGGTAGAGCGATGAATACAGTAAAGACTCGGAAGGTAGGGAATTCTCTCACTGTGACTATTCCTAAAAATTTGGGGATGACAGAAGGTCAAGAAATGGTTGTCTACAAAGGGATTGACGGAGTCATTGTCTTAGCTCCAAAACTGAAAGATCCTTTTGATGGGATTACTGATTTGAGAATGACAAATGATTTTGAAGGGGTAAGGTCACTTGATAGCGAAATCTGACTATATTCCTGAAAAGCAGGATATCATTTGGCTGGACTTTGATCCATCAGTCGGTCGAGAAATCCAGAAACGGCGACCTGCCTTGGTCGTTTCTAGGAGAGAATATGCCTTGCAAACTGGTTTTGTGGCTGTCTGTCCTATCACTCACGGCCAACGTCGTTTGGCAGAAAAAGGCTTGCTCGTTCCTGTCTCGTCGGACAAGGTAGATGGCGCTGTCAATCCATTTCAACTGTATACCTTTGATATTCGGATGCGTAATGCTCAAAAAATAACAAGAATGGACACGCAGTGTTTTCAGAAAGTCGTCCAACTTTACCAGTACATATTTGGTGATACTTAAATCCTACCATGCATAGACAAGGTAGGATTTTTTCTATATGAGTAACCTATCTAAAAACGGATGAAGACAATTGAGGAGAATCCCTCTAGTCCAACTTTCTTGTGCAGATGATAGATGTTCTGCCTGAAGGCATTCTTTTAGAAAATCGCGGACTTGTTCTGGTGCAATTTCAAACTCAAAGGCTTTCATCTTGTAGAAAAAATCGATGAGATGCTCAGATAAGTATTCATCTGAAAAGAGTACTTCTCCACTTTTTCGATATTCTAATAGAAGCCGAGAAAATCTAGCTTTTTCATCAGGCAAATCCCGAAAATAGGAATTAAGAAGCCAAGTCTGCTTCTGCTTTCGTTCAATAGGATCTTGATTTGCAATTCGCTGATCCTTTTCCAACTCCTTTTGGTTTTGTTTAACCTTGATAGCCCGTTCGTCTCTATTTTTTCCAAAGAGGATTTTTTCCCATTTTCGTTCTTCTTGGGTCAAGGTTTCTGTAAAGCCAAAGTAATCTTGATAGGCTCGTTCTGCAGGTCCCATGGCAAGAATGAGGTTGTCAGCGTATTGCTTGGCGATTTTATCTCTTTTCTTGCGTTCTTTCTCTGCTTGAATCCGTAGATGCTGCTCGTAGTCGATTTTCTCCTTGCCTAGTTTGACAAGGTAGAGTTGTTCATCGGTCTTACCAAGTAGAAAAGGTTTGATACACTTTTCCAGCACTTCTTCCATACGAGCCTTCTTCTTTGGCTCTGCCTTGGTCCAACTTCCGCCTTGAAAGACCTCTAGGAAGAGCTGATAGTCTCTCTCAGGCGCAAAATGATTGCCACGATTGGCTTTGAAAACACCTTTTTCCCAAAACCATTTTAAAAGTCGTTCGTCAAAGTCGCTTTTATTGACCTTGATTTTTTCCTTTTTCTGAGCCTTTCTGGTTAGGTTTTCAAGTTTTCTGAGAAGCTTGTCTTCCTCTTCCAGTTGCTGATCGAGGATAATACGATGAAAATGACGGACGCAGTCACTACCGATTGGAAAGAGGCGTTGGCCTGTGACACCATTAAAGAGTTCGTAGGCGTATTTTATGGCATTCCCGCAAACACAATTACTACGGCCAATGCCATTAAAAATCAAGGAAACTTCATTCCATTCCTTGGTAGCTTGATCCCAAGTATCGGCTTTTGAAGCCTGTAAAACCGCATCGTGCAGGGATTTTCTAACTGGAAGTGTCATGAGGTCTCCTTTCTAGGTTATACTTTTACAACTTGAACCTCGTCTTTGCCGAGCAAAATCAAGTATTTTTCTATGTTTTCAATCGAATAGGCTCTAGATAAAGCCTCTCCGTATAAGGCTAACTGACCACGATAGCGGTCTATGAGTTGACTTGGTTCATCGTAACGGTCTGTTTTGTAGTCGAAAAGAACGATGCGATCCTCATAAAGCAGATAGCCATCCAAGATTCCACGGACAACGAAATCTTCCTTACTCTTTTGATCTTTTTTGAGCATGGAGAAAGGTTGCTCGCGGTAAAGATGGCTGGTATTAGCGAGAATTTCCTGACCAAGTGCTGTATCAAAGAAGGCAAGAATTTTAGAAAGATTGATCTTGTCTCTAACAGCTGGACTAGTCTGAACTTGTTTGAGAGTTTCTGTCAGGCTAGCAAGTGTTGGTTGCTGAATGAGGTCAATTCTTTGCATGAGTTCGTGGGTTGCACTACCAATCTCAGCTCCAGTTACCTTTTCTTTAGTTGAAAAATCTGGTAAATCAAAGCTGATTTTCTTTTCCGATGATTGAGTTTGGTTAGTAATTTCTACCCCTTCCATATCCATAACCGGTTCGTAGAATTTCTTGATTTGGCTTGGGGTTTGAACACTTGGTAGTTCAATGGCTGCGCGGTGAAGAGTATTATAAACTTCCACCTCTTTCAGCATTTCCAAAGCTTCTTTGATAGTTTCTGACTGGCGATTGTCTGCTTGAGAGCTATCTTGGAGAGGGCTCTTGTTTTCCAATTGACCAATAGCTTCTCTAGTCAACAGGTCTTCACCAACAAAACGATAGCTAAAGTTGAGATTGTCCTTGGTAAATACTTTACTGATAGCCCAGACCCAATCTTGGAAATTTCTTGCTTGCAGTCTGGTATTGCTATCTAATTTTCCATTGTTTGCTGCTGGGTATTCCTTGGCTTCTAGCTTTTCGCGAGAGCCCTTGCCAACAAGATAGAGCTTTTTCTCAGCCCTTGTCATGGCAACATACAGCAGACGCATCTGCTCTGAATAGCTAGCCAGTTGCAGTTCTTTCTCATTCTGCGTATAGGTCAGGCTAGGAATGGAGAGTTTGATGGTTTTAGGATAGTGTGCTTCCACTGCTCCTGTTTCCACCTTGGCAATGTATTTGACACCAAGCCCATTTTGACGGCTGAGAATGACGTCTGACATCGAATCTTGCTTGTTGAAGTCCTGATCCATGTTGAGGATAAAGACATAAGGAAACTCCAGTCCTTTGCTCTTGTGAATGGTCAAGAGTTCCACAGCATCTTTAGGCGGTGCGACGGCTACACTTGCGAGATCGTGCTGGGCTTCTAGGACTTGGTCAATCATACGGATAAAACGAGACAAGCCCTTGAAATTACTCTTTTCAAACTGGTCAGCTCGTAGAGCTAGGGCATAGAGATTGGCCTGTCTAGCTGGACCGTTTGGCAGGGCTCCAACATAGTCATAGTAAAAACGGTCGTTGTA
Organism: Streptococcus sp. C300; assembly: GCF_000187645.1. Lineage (GTDB taxonomy): Bacteria > Bacillota > Bacilli > Lactobacillales > Streptococcaceae > Streptococcus > Streptococcus oralis_CQ. The sequence continues at coordinate 14,901 of NZ_GL732467.1, read as the reverse complement.
AATCTTCCAAATCAAGTCATAGAGAGAGTGGGTTTTGGCATACAAGCGCCAAGAATCCAAAATATCCATGAATTGATTGAGTTTTTCAGCTAGAGCTGTATAAATCAAGTTTTTCTGACTTGTTGCCAGTTTTTGAGCATTGACCAGTTTCTCATAGAGATTTTCTTGGGCCTTATCTTCTATTTTCTGAAGGGACAAGCGTGCCAACTCGTCCTCATCGAAACTAAACATAGGAGACTTCATCAGAGCTACCAAGGCATAGTCTTGCAGGGGATTGTGAATGACGCGCAGGGTGTCCAGCATGACTTTTACTTCTAGGGATTGGAGGTAATTATTTTGCTCGCCGTCGGTTTTAACAGGAATTCCGTACTCAGACAGGGCAAGTAGAATCTGGTCATTACGACTCCTACTGGAAGTCAAAAGGGCAATTTCCTTAAAGGCTACACCTTTTTCCTGATGAAGCTTCAGGATTTCCTTGAGGACCAGGCGCATTTCACCAGTTAGTTTCGTATCTGTTTGGCTCTCTTCCTCCTCTTGTTCGCTGTCGTCCTTATCGTAGAGGAGAAATTCTGCCTTGTTGTCTGGATTAGGAGTCAGTTTGGTATTGGCAAAAACAAGCTGGTGCATGCTATTATAGTTGATTTCGCCGACCTCTTGGTCCATGAGACGTTCAAATACATCGTTAGTTGCTGACAGCACTTCTGAACTGCTACGGAAATTTTCCTTGAGGAGAATCAACTTGCCTTCTTTAGGATTTTGTGCATAGCGTTGGAATTTTTCATTGAAAATCTGAGGATCTGCCTGGCGAAAACGGTAGATAGACTGCTTGATATCTCCCACCATAAAGCGATTGTGACCATTCGACAGCAATTCCAGCATCCGTTCTTGAATGTGGTTGGTATCCTGATACTCATCAACCATGACTTCATGGAAGCGCTCCT
>NZ_GL732467.1:8760-13933 GCF_000187645.1 Streptococcus sp. C300 | reverse complement strand
TTGTTATAAATTAGTGCGCTTTCATCCACAGGTGATGCATGAAAAGGCTTTTTATGGTAAAATGAAAGGAAGAACTCTTACAAGGAGGAAAAGATGAAGAAACAAACCATCGCTGTCTTCCTTATCGTAGAGGAGAAATTCTGCCTTGTTGTCTGGATTAGGAGTCAGTTTGGTATTGGCAAAAACAAGCTGGTGCATGCTATTATAGTTGATTTCGCCGACCTCTTGGTCCATGAGACGTTCAAATACATCGTTAGTTGCTGACAGCACTTCTGAACTGCTACGGAAATTTTCCTTGAGGAGAATCAACTTGCCTTCTTTAGGATTTTGTGCATAGCGTTGGAATTTTTCATTGAAAATCTGAGGATCTGCCTGGCGAAAACGGTAGATAGACTGCTTGATATCTCCCACCATAAAGCGATTGTGACCATTCGACAGCAATTCCAGCATCCGTTCTTGAATGTGGTTGGTATCCTGATACTCATCAACCATGACTTCATGGAAGCGCTCCTGATAAGCCTCACGAACTTGCGGAGAATTCTCTAAAATCTCAATGGTATAGTGGCTGATATCAGCAAATTCAAAGGCATTTTCCTGACGTTTACGTTCACGATAAGCTTCCACAAAATCGCTCATAAAGTTTTGGAAAGTTTTAGCTAGCTCCCAGGTGTCTCCATGATAATGTTCTTGGTAGTCGAGAATCGTTATCTGGTCCGCCAGTTGTCCTAGTTTAGCAAACTGGACCTTTCTCTCATCGTTATAGGCATCAGCCAGTGGTTTCAAATCGGCCTTACGACTGGAGTTAGCCAGAGCTCGACCATTTTTTTCCTTAGAGATGGCGACAATACGCGCAAGCACAGCTTGATAAGCCTGGCTATCGGACTCTTGATTTAAGGAGCTAATTTCATCCAAAACCTGTTGAACAGCTTCTAAATAGGCAGCTTTGGGAAACTCCTTGGCATCATTATCCAGATGATAACGGAAAAAGCTTTCCAAATTCCAAAGCGCTTGCTTGATTTGCTCGGTCAGTTTGTCTTTTTCATTTGCAAAGTCAGCTTCTTCAAACCCTTTGAGAAAAGACTCGTTCAGCCATTTTTGGGGACTGCTGGTGGATTGAAGAAAATCATAGATTTTGTAGACTTGCTGGCGTAGACCTCGTTCATCCTTGCCACGTCCAGCAAAGTTTTTCACCAAACGGCTAAATTTCTCTTTATTCTCACCTTGGTAATGGTCTTCAAAAACCTGATGAAAAACTTCGTTCTTTAAGAGTAACTGTTCACTTTCATTTTGCAGAATACGGAAGTTCGGTGCGATATCAATCAGATAGCCATGTTTGCCAAGGAATTTTTGTGTGAAAGAGTCCATGGTTCCAATGGCAGCGTTTGGTAGATCTGCCAATTGACGTCCCAAGTGTTGTTTGAGATCGACATCATCGGTTTCTTGGATTTGTTGGCTGATTTTTTTCTCCAAACGTTCCTTGAGTTCTGTAGCAGCCTTGACGGTAAAGGTCGAGATAAAGAGTTGGCTGATTTCCACACCACGTGCTAACTGATCCAGAATACGCTCTGCCATGACAAAGGTCTTCCCTGAACCAGCAGACGCTGAAACAAGGATATTTTGCCCTGCGGTATAAATGGCTTCGATTTGCTCGGCTGTTTTCTTCTGTTCCTTGCTCGAACTTGCTTCTGCTTTTTGCAGTTTTTGAATTTCTTCCTCAGTTAAAAAGGAAATGGGCTTCATCGATTCAACTCCTCTCTTATTTTTTCAAACCAAGCTTGCTTGAGTTTTTCTCCGACCAGACGTTTGCCGTCAGACAACTCTAATTTCTCAAGGAAACGGGCTTGTCCCAAGTGGTAATTTGCTTCAAAACCTGTGATGGCTTGGTGTTGCTGGACGTATGGAGCAATACTTCTGCCGTTTTCTGTATATGGATTGATGGCAAACTGGCCTTCTAAAATCTTCTCAGCTGCCTTCTTGTACAGATGGGCATTATAGTCTAGTAGGAGCTGGAATTCCTCGTCTGTCAGCTGATTGGCCTTGTTTTTGTTATAAAACTCTCCCAAGTGACTGCTTTCTTTCTCTAAAAAGAGTCCCTGGTATTTCATAGACTTGCTGACTTCTGCTACTGCTCCTGCCAGACTTTTAACAGCTAATAAAGATTGGACAGGCTCAGCCATTTCCAAGTACATGGCACCGAAAAAGTTCTGCTCCCCTTCTCTTTTTAGGGCAGCAAGATAGGTGGGCAGTTGGGAATTAAGCCCATTAAAGAAATACGGAAACTGGAACTGAGTCAGACTAGACTTGTAGTCTACCACTCCTAACGCTCCATCAGCTTTCAGGCGGTCAATGCGGTCAACCTTGCCTCGCACATGGACACTGCGACCATTATCCAATTGAATAAAGGCCTGATCTTTACCACCAAATGTTGCTTCCTCTTGGATGGTTTCAATGGCTGGATTATGACGAAGGATGTGGCCCGTAGTTCGCGCGACATCAAGTAGAACTTCCTTGGTAAACTGGGCTTCCAAACTTTCCTGATAAATAGCTTCAAATTCGCGTTCTTGGCTGGTTTCCTTGATAGCTTGCTCCAGATGTTGGTCAAAGGAATTTTCAACAGGTAGTTTCAAGGCCCGTTCAAAAATACGGTGCAAGAAATTACCATGACTGCGGGCATCCGGACGCAGGCGCACTTCTTCCTGCAAACCTAAGACATAACGGAGGAAATAACTGTATTCATTGCGGTAAAACTCTGTCAAACCAGACGTAGACAGGTAAAACTCTTTGTCAGCAGGGTATAGAGCCTGCAAGGTCTCTTTCTCTAATGGCTTGCTACTTGGACTAGTTGGGAGTGCTGGATTTGTAAGACCTTTTTGATCTAGTTTTTTCCCCATGACACGCGCCAGAACCTTGACAAAGGTCAAATCTTGCTCAGTATTACTTGTCTCGCCCTGCTGATGATAGGCAACCAGACTAGACAAAAGACTGTGATATGAACCCATATCATCCTTAGACAGACTTTTTTGATGAATCTTCTTCTCTATTCGGCTAAATCCAAAACTCACCAGTTCCTGAAGATAGGCCGATTCCTTGCTCTCATTTTCATTAAGAAGACTTGGTGCTGACAACACCAACTGCTTACGGGCGGCATTGACTAAAGAAAGCATGGTATAGCGATTTTTCTTGAGATTTTCGCTACTTGCAATCAGTAATTGCGCTCCCTCCTCAGTTGCTTGGTTTAGGCTTTGTCTTTCTTCATCTGTTAACAGACTAGTGTTTTGCGCAATTTTTGGTAAATGATCCTGAGTCAGCCCGATGGCGTAGACAAAGTCAGCGGTCATAGGTGCAATCAAATCATAACTCTGCACCAGAACAGTATCAACAGTTGCTGGAATGGTGCGATACTGAGACAAACTCATCCCAGAATGAAGCAAGGCCAGGAAGTCCTCCAGACTAACTTGTGAACCAGCAAAAACCGTCGCAAATTGTTCTAAAACATGGCAGAAGGCTTTCCAAACTTCAGCTTGTCTTTCCTGTTCTAGAGTTTCCATAGTGGCTGTCAATTCTTGCATCTGCTTGCTTAAAGCAGCATTTTTTAGAAAAGTATTCCACTTTTGCAAGAGATTTTCAGTCTTTTGCTTCCGACTCGCAAATAAGGTTTCAAGTGGCGCCAAAACTCGCAGACGAAGAGCATTTAGACGCTCTAAATCAAATTTTCCATGATGGGATTTTGTAAAGGTCTGCTGAAAAGCTGGCATGCCATTGATACCAAGATAGCGGAGATATTGCTCAAAAGCATCAATATCCGCTTGGCTAAGGTCAGTATACAGACCAGTTCTGAGGAGATTAATCAAATCTTCCTGACGGAAACGGTAACGTTTCAAACGCAAAATAGATTCGACATACTGAGTCAAGGGATGATGAGCCATGGATTCACTTCTACCAAGATAGAAAGGAATCTGGTACTGGTCAAAAATAGTTTTCAGTGATAGCTGGTAAGATGCCACATCACCCAGCAAAATACGGAAATTCTTGTAACTCAGTTCTGGATGGTCATGTAATTTCTGACGAATGCTACGGGCTACTAATTCCAGCTCTTCTTTTTGCGTCAAACAAGACCAGATTTGCAGATTTTCACGGTCCTTCTCATCAACATCTAAAGCGAGTTCTGAAAAGTCATAAGAAGACTCCAGCAAACGAGAGGCCTTGTCAAAACTATCCATTTTTTCATGAGTCTGAGAACGATCCTGAGCAGGTGTTTGGTATTTTGCCCCCAAATGATGAAGAAATTCCACACTGGCTTGGTAGAGATTCCCTTCAGTGAACGAACTGGTATAGCCTTTCTTGCTTGCATAGGCCCCAATAACAATCTCGGCACCTTTTCGATGGAGCAGATCCACCACATGCTCTTCCTCAGCAGAAAAACGGGTAAATCCGTCAATGATTAAGGCAATCTGACTAAAATCACTACTTACCTTGTCATTCTCAATAGCCTCAATCAAATGGGACAACTGACTTCCCTGAGCCAACTGACCTTGATTAAGATAGGTAGTCACTTTCTCAAAAATCAAGAGTAAGTCTGCCCGCTTGTCCTCATCTGTCAAACTTTCCAAGTCCAAAAAGCTCATTTGAGCAGTCGTCATCTCATGATAAAGTTCAACCAACTGCTGGATAAATTGAGGATCCTGCTTAATCGCACCATAAACACGCAAGTCCTTGGGATCGAGTTCGGCAAGGCATTTATAAAAAGCCATCCCAAGCCCGATGTCATCTAGACTCGTCTTAGCTGGCAAATCATTTAAAACCAGGTAACGAGCCATCTGAGCGAAACGCGTAACGGTAATCGCAAAAGAAGCCTGCTGGGACAAGCATTCCAGCACGGCGCGTTCCTTTTCAAAAGAAAGAGAGTTGGGGGCAATGTAGAAGACCCGCTTGCCCACAGCAACCAACTCCTCTGCCTCTCTGGTTAGAATTTCTGTCAAAGAAGTCCGAATATCAGTATACAGTAATTTCATCTCAGCCTCGTTTGGTTTATCAAAGTTTCTTACTCTATTATAGCAAAGTTCGCTTCACAGTCCAAATTCAAAATTCTAGTTGACAATCATTTAACTAGGAAATCAATCATACCTCATCATCCACTTTCATATGCTGAAAGATATAGAGGAAAAAGTCTTTG
>NZ_GL732467.1:0-8695 GCF_000187645.1 Streptococcus sp. C300 | reverse complement strand
TCATTTAAAACCAGGTAACGAGCCATCTGAGCGAAACGCGTAACGGTAATCGCAAAAGAAGCCTGCTGGGACAAGCATTCCAGCACGGCGCGTTCCTTTTCAAAAGAAAGAGAGTTGGGGGCAATGTAGAAGACCCGCTTGCCCACAGCAACCAACTCCTCTGCCTCTCTGGTTAGAATTTCTGTCAAAGAAGTCCGAATATCAGTATACAGTAATTTCATCTCAGCCTCGTTTGGTTTATCAAAGTTTCTTACTCTATTATAGCAAAGTTCGCTTCACAGTCCAAATTCAAAATTCTAGTTGACAATCATTTAACTAGGAAATCAATCATACCTCATCATCCACTTTCATATGCTGAAAGATATAGAGGAAAAAGTCTTTGGAAACTTCAAAATGCCCATAACGGAGTCGAGAACTATAATCTTTCCATTCAGGATGTTGTCTAGCTATTTCTATGGAGCAATCTTTGACTGGTTGATAATACTCGACATTTCGTCTAAAGGGGAAAAATCCTTCAAACTGCTCTACTTGATAGGCCTTGTCGTCTATAATTTTACCCACGGCCACAAAAGCCTGTAACTTGTCTTGACCGTTCATATCGTATTTTGGGCTATAGTATAAAAGATAGTCACCTTTTTTCATACGATTTAAGGGACCGCCCTTTCCATGACAGACCTGACAAAAATTCCCTTCAACTCCTCTTAAAACATGGTTCTTCGAAACAACTCCGACCCAATATCTAGGCATTTTTATCCTCCAACTCTACTAAAAAGCGATTAAAAACTTCTCTATCGTTAGATAGTTTTTCAAAAAATTCTTCATCAACACCTTCTACTAAAGGTAAAGCTTGATTGACCTTCTCCGCGCCAGACTTCGTCACTGAGACCAGTTTTGCCCGACTATCCTTTGGGTGTTGATCGCGTCTAATGTAGTCTTTCTTCTCCAGTAGCCTAACAATCTGGGAAACCGTCATGACATCCATACCAGTGAACCGAGCAATATCAACTTGCGTTACATATTCCTCTCTATTAGACAGAAACAGGAGTGAGGTTAAAACGATAAATTGGGGCAAAGTGAGGCCAACCGATTTCAAGACTCTTTTTAAATTGCTTTCCCACTTGTTGTAGACTTTGATGAACAGAAGACCTGTAGACTCTGTTTCATCATTTTTGTAAATTGAATTAAAGTGATACTTTGACATTTTTTCTCCTAAAATATTAAGTATACATATTATATAAGAATTTATTTTGTTTTTCAAGAAAAGGAAAGTCAAATGTTACAATTCTGTCAGACATTTTATAGTCTATATGCTATAATAAAAGCAAAACACATAGAAAAGGAAGTCTTATGATTAAACTACTAGCCTTGGATATGGACGGAACCCTCCTCAATGAAGCCAAGGAAATCCCGCAAGCCCACATCACTGCCATTCACCAAGCTATTGAAAAAGGTGTCAAGCTGGTTCTCTGTACGGGTCGCCCGCTTTTCGGTGTCCTCCCCTACTATAAAAAACTAGGACTGGACCTCCAGAACGAGTACGTCATTGTTAATAACGGTTGTTCAACCCACCAGACCAGTGACTGGAGTCTAGTGGACTGGCAAGAACTCAGTCCAGCTGATATCGAATACCTCTATGACTTAGCAGAAAAAAGCGACGTCCAGTTAACTCTTTTTGATGAGGAACATTATTTTGTCCTCGGTGGCAAGCCTAATCAAATTGTTCAAAATGATGCCAAGCTAGTCTTTTCAGACCTGACTGAAATCTCCCTTGAGGATGCGACTAGTGGCAAGTATCGGATGTTCCAAGGCATGTTTTTAGGAACAAAAGAGCAAACAGACGATTTTGAGCAGCGGTTTGCTGAGGAACTCTGCCAACGATTCAGTGGAGTTCGTTCGCAGCCTGTTATTTATGAAGCCATGCCACTTGGAACGACAAAGGCTACTGCTCTTTCTCGACTAGCAGCGATTTTGAAGATCGAGCCCTCAGAGATTATGGCCATGGGCGATGCCAATAACGATATCGAAATGCTTCAGTTTGCAGGGCTTGGCATTGCTATGGGAAATGCCAGTGATCATGTCAAATCCCTTGCTAATGACGTTACAGCTAGCAACGAAGAAGACGGCGTTGCACGCGCCATTGAGAAGTATATTTTATAATTGAGAAGCCCAGTTCATATCAACTGGGTTTTGTTTCTTTTAAGAATTACAAAACTTTAGAAACTCTTTAGAATTACTTGAACTTTCTTTGATTTCTATACCTTATACTAAAGTTAGAAAAATAAATCAAAAGGAGAAAATCATGAAAACAGTACTCGAAATTCATGGACTGACCAAACAATTTGGTAACCAAGCTATTCTTCAAGATCTTAGTCTAACCATAAAAGAGGGAGATATTTATGGACTAATCGGAAAAAACGGAGCTGGTAAAACTACTCTTATCAAAATCATTACACAATTATTGTTTGCGGACAAAGGTACAGTTTCCCTCTTTTCTAGCAAAGAACAAAATGAGTGGACCAAGGCTTTATCTCGAGTGGGTTCTGTTATCGAATCACCTGTAGCCCATAATCACTTAACAGCTTATCAAAACCTTAAATATTATTGTATGATACGTCATATTCCAAATGCTGATAAGGTGATTCATGAAACCTTGGACTATGTTGGCTTGTCAGATACAGGGAAAAAAGTCTTTCGTGATTTCTCACTAGGAATGAAACAAAGACTTGGCATCGCCATTGCCCTCCTATCAAAACCCGACTTCCTGATTCTTGATGAACCTATTAACGGTCTCGATCCGATTGGAATCAAAGAATTTCGTCTCATGATCCAGCGACTCAATCAAGAAAAAGGCATAACTATCCTCATCTCTAGTCATATCTTGTCAGAACTCTATCTTTTAGCTAATCGCTTTGGTATTCTGGATCAAGGTAAGATTATCCGTGAAATCAGTAAAGCTGAATTTGAAACACTGAGTGAGGATTATATTGTGCTTAAAACAAGCGATAAAGAAAGAGCTTGTCAGGTATTGAAAGAACAAATCCAACTCCAATTTAAGGTTGTCAATCCTGAAAATGAAATCCATATCTTTGGTAATGAACAAGATGTCAAACAGATTCTTAAGCAACTAACTTTGGCCGATGTTGCTATTGATGAGATTTACTTTGCCCGTCAAAACCTAGAAGAATACTTCACACAATTGGTAGAATAGGAGAAAAATCATGATACACACCATTCAAGCAGATTTTTACCGTCTTTTCCGCTCCAAAGGATTCTGGATTACAGAATTCATTCTCTTTGCACTTATGTTAATGGGTGCTACTATCGGAGCTACAGGACATCTAATGTCAGTAAATACTACACCTGAAACAGAATTTCCGACCAAAGGTTGGGACGGCGTCCAAGCTCTTATCAACGCGTCTAGCAATGGTTCAAACCTAGTTTTTCTCTGCATCGTCCTGGCATGCCTCGTTCTTGGAGTTGATTTAATCGGCAAACTCTATAAAAATAATTTAACAGTGGGTGTTTCTCGTACCGAGTTTTTCCTAGCCAAAACCTTTGTACTTGCTAGTATCGCTTTCTTACAACTTATCGTTAGCCTTGTTATTGCCTTTATTCCAGCAACTATCTTAAATGGATTTGGGACCATGCCTGATGGATTTATTGGCAATCTATTGATAACCATTTCCCTTCAATTCCTTTGTCTCCTTGCTTGGCTTTCCATCGTTTCCTTCATTCTCTATGTTAGTCACTCTTATCTAGCGGTATTTATTGGTTATTTGGTCAGCTCTATCATACTTTCTATGCCAATGCTCATTTTTCCAAATATCAAAATTTTACCATATTTATCATTACAGTTTACTTATGCTATGACTGCTAATAGTGAGTCAATTTTCTACACACTTATAGTTAGCTTAGCTGTTATTGTAATCTTTAATCTAAGTGGACTGACAGTTTTCAAAAAGAAAAGTCTATAAAAAAATGACGTCCTCTGTGCCTATAGAGAGTGTACTGCGCCCCAAAAGTTAGACAGAAAAATCTAACTTTTGGGATGTTTTTACTATGAAATTAACTTATGATGATAAAGTTCAGATCTATGAACTTAGAAAACAAGGATATAGCTTAGAGAAGCTTTCAAATAAATTTGGGATAAACAATTCTAATCTTAGGTACATGATTAAATTGATTCATCGTTATGGAATAGAAATCGTTAACAAGGGAAAGAATCGATACTATTCTCCAGAACTAAAACAAGAAATGATTTATAAAGTTCTTCTTGAAGGTTGTTCGCAAAGAAGTGTCAGCCTTGATTATGCTCTCCCAAACCAAGGAATGCTTTCAAATTGGCTGGCGCAATACAAGAAAAACGGGTATACTATTGTTGAGAAAACAAGAGGGAGACCAGCTAAAATGGGACGTAAACGGAAGAAAACTTGGGAAGAAATGACAGAACTAGAGCGACTTCAAGAGGAGAATGAACGCTTACAGACTGAGGTTGCCTACCTAAAAAAGTTAAACGAGTTAGAGGAAAGGGACGAAGCAATAGAGCGAGAAAGGCAGAGACAGTTAGAGAAATGGTTTCAAGAGGATTTCGACTAGATTTACTTCTTGAAGCAGCACGTTTAGCTCGCTCAACTTACTACTATCAGTTGAAGGAACTAGATGGGCTTGACAAAGATAAAGACCTTAAAGCTGAAATTCAAGCTATTTTTACTGAGCACAAAGGAAATTATGGCTATCGTAGAGTTACTCTTGAACTAAGAAATCGCAGTTTTGTAGTGAATCATAAGAAAGTTCAACGTCTGATGACGGTCCTTGGTCTAACAGCTCGAATTCGTCGTAAACGGAAGTATTCTTCCTACCAAGGAGAGATTGGCAAGAAAGCAGAGAATCTCATTCAACGTCAGTTTGAAGCATCAAGGCCAATGGAAAAGTGCTATACGGATGTGACAGAGTTTGCCATTCCAGCAAGTACTCAAAAGCTTTACTTATCACCAGTTTTAGATGGCTTTAACAGCGAAATTATTGCTTTTAATCTTTCTACTTCGCCTAATTTAGAACAAGTAAAAGCTATGTTAAACCAGGCCTTCAGTGAGGATCATTACACAAATACTATTCTCCATAGTGATCAAGGCTGGCAATACCAACACGATTCTTATCATCGGTTCCTAGAGAGTAAGGGAATTCAGCCATCCATGTCACGCAAGGGCAACAGCCCAGACAACAGAATGATGGAGTCCTTCTTTGGCATCTTGAAATCCGAAATGTTTTATGGTTATGAGAAGAACTTTAGTTCTTTAGAAGACCCTGAACAAGCTATTGTAGACTATATTGATTACTACAACAATAAACGAATTAAGGTCAAACTAAAAGGACTTAGTCCTGTGCAGTACAGAACTAAATCCTTCGCTTAAATTAATTGTCTAACCTTTTGGGGTCGGTACAAAAAACAGTTTAGTTTTCATCTTAAAATAATGGAGTTTTAGTTTCTTTATTTTGAGGATTATCCACGTTTCTCTAACAAACTTACACATTCGACATGAGTCGGGTGCGTGTCCAAATCATGAATCAGTTTCATCGAAAGTCTCATGAATACAAGGCTATTAAGCGATACTGGAAACTCATCCAACAAGATAGTCGGAAACTCAGCAATAAACGTTTTTATCGCCCTACTTTTCGCATGCACTTGACAAATAAAGGGATTCTAGACAAGCTTTTGAGCTATTCAGAAGATTTGAAAGACCACTATGATCTCTATCAGCTCCTGCTTTTTCACTTTCAGAGTAAAGAAGCTGATAAATTTTTCGGACTCATTGAGGAAAATCTAAAGAAGGTTCATCCTCTTTTTCAGACTGTCTTTAAAACCTTTCTAAAGGACAAAGAGAAAATCGTCAACGCCCTTCAACTATCCTATTCTAACGCCAAATTGGAAGCGACTAATAATCTCATCAAACTTATCAAGCGAAATGCATTTGGATTTCGAAACTTTGAAAACTTCAAAAAAAGAATTTTTAAGCTCTATAATTTCTGTAGTGGGTAAAACCACTATAGGAATGATGGAGCCTATTTGTTGTAGAAAAAAAGTCCCATAAGACCTATAATGAAAAGCGACAAAACCATCATTAGAAAGACTCTTATGGAACAGTTCAATTTTATCACAAACTTACTGGGAATAAAAGACCCTAACATCATAATCTTGGATGTTCTAGATGCTGGAACTCATAAAGAAATCATCGCTAAGTTGGATTATCCTGCTCCTAAATGCCCTCACTGCCAAGGACAAATGGCTAAATATAACTTCCAGAAAGAATCAAAAATCCCCTATTTAGAGTGTGCGGGTTACAAGACTCTCATTCGATTGAGAAAGCGCCGTTTCCGCTGTAAAATCTGTAGGAAAATGACGGTCGCAGAGACTTCCTTAGTCAAGAAGAATCACCAAATCGCAGCCATCGTCAACCAGAAAATCGCTCAAAAACTAATCGAGAAAGTCCCTATGACAGCCATCGCTGAAAGCTTAGCTGTCTCTACTTCCACCGTCATTCGTAAATTGAAAGAATTCAAGTTCAAGACTGACCTTAACTGCCTTCCAGCGCACATGAGCTGGGATGAATACAGCTTCAAGAAGGGAAAGATGAGCTTTATTGCACAGGATTTCGATTCCAGAAAGATTATAGCTATCTTAGATGGACGGACTCAAGCAACTATTCGCAATCATTTCCTTCGGTATTCTAGACAGGTAAGAAGTCGCGTGAAAGTCATTACCATGGACATGTTTATCCCCTACTACGATATTGCTAGAAAATTTTTTCCAAATGCTAAAATCGTTCTCGCTCGCTTTCATATTGTCCAGCATCTCAGTCGAGCAATGAATCGCGTACGCATCCAAATTATGAATCAGTTGGATAGAAAATCGCACGAATATAAGGCACTCAAACGCTACTGGAAACTCATTCAACAGGATAGCCGTAAACTCAGCCATAAACGTTTTTATCGACCAACTTTTCGCATGCACTTGACCAGCGGAGAGATTCTAGAAAAACTTCTCTCTTGCTCTCAAGAACTCCGAGAACACTATAAACTCTACCAACTCCTGCTTTTTCATTTTCAAGAGAAAAAAACTGAGCATTTCTTTGGACTCATTGAAGATACCATTTCTTATGTAAATCCTATTTTTCAAACTGTTTTTAAGACCTTCTTGAAAAACAAGGATAAGATCCTGAACGCACTGGAACTGCCCTACTCAAACGCAAAACTAGAAGCTACTAACAACCTCATCAAAGTCATCAAGCGAAACGCTTTCGGCTTTCGCAACTTTGACAATTTTAAAACTAGAATCCTCATCGCTTTGAACATCAAAAAGGAGAGGACTGATTTGGTCCTCTCCAGATTATAACTTCTCATCAACCCACTACAGTTGACAAAGAGCCCAAAAAGCAACGGCATCAAATCCGTTGTTTTTTGTTATATATGAGGACTTTTGTCCCAGTCTCAATATTGTTCTAAAATACTATTATCGAAACACTGTTAAATAGATAGATCTTAATGTCAAAATGAATACGAATCAATTCCGTACTCTAGAAAGCTATTTAAATCAACTGCTTTCAGTTTCATAAAAAGAAAAATCGCCACGTATTATCAAGGTTTATCTCGCTTAGAAACTTAATTTCAGGAATAACTAGAGATTATCGTCACGAAGTTGATAGGTCTCAAAAAGTTATAAAGCAGGTAATTGATATATCATATTCTAGAATATAGTCAAAAATAGTGAAATATTTTTACAAAAACGCCAAATTGTGACAAAATGTGACTTTCAGAATTGATTCATACAACAAAACTTATAATTTCAATGTCCTATTTGTTATATATCAGGTATTGATAACTTACAAATAATTCTATGATTTTTTACAGTAAGACACCATATAATTATCAAAAAAAATATTTGTTTCGAAAGTATATCCTAGTTTATTTGAAATAATAGCAGAATCGCTAATAAAAAACTCAGTCTCTTTTAAATTTGTAATTCCGGTACCTTTACATTTGAAATAAGATTCTTTCAATGTCCAAAGCTGGTAAAAAAATTTTTTGGGGGAACTACTTTTATAAAATTGTTGTATTTCACATTCAGTAGCAAATTCCTTTAAAATTGTTTCAAAATCTAAATCTTTCATTATTTCTATATCTATACCTACTGGTGTAGAATCAAAGATAATCACAGCAAACTCTCCGGAATGACTAACATTGAAATATATATTGCTTTCCGAAACAAATGGTTTACCATATTTATCAATAGATATGATAATCTCCTCTTTTGGAATCTTATCAACTTCTTCAATCACTTCCCTTATCAATTTTTCACCACAAATAGCTCTATATCTGTCCTCAATATATTTATAACTTTTGATGACTTTTCTTCTAAATGAACTACATATACCTAAATATCTTATATATTCTATTTCGGATAAATCAAAAATAGAAGTAAATCTTAAGTTATTCATAATTTAATTCACTGATTTTGATTTTATTAAAAGTTCTATAGGTTGAAAATAACGATAATTGATAGATTATAATGATAATAATGGCAGATAATATCATATAATCCACTGTGACGGAAAATTCTATATAAATTTCTACCACTGAATTTATATATTTGGAAAGTATTTTAAATAAATTATTCAATCCTAATAAGCCTAAAATCATT
>NZ_GL732466.1:937690-1004721 GCF_000187645.1 Streptococcus sp. C300 | reverse complement strand
CAATAGTTATCCCCCGCTACCAGGCAGGTTACCTACGCGTTACTCACCCGTTCGCAACTCATCCAGAGAAGCAAGCTCCTCCTTCAGCGTTCTACTTGCATGTATTAGGCACGCCGCCAGCGTTCGTCCTGAGCCAGGATCAAACTCTCATTAAAAGTTTGAGTTCTCACTCATTTCTGTCACTGACAGATTTATTGTTTTTTCATTGTTCAGTACTATAACCTTAGTTATAGTGCCCTGCACATTGGTTCGTCTTGTTCAGTTTTCAAAGGTCTTTGTCACTCATTCTCTCGAGCGACAACTATATTAGTATATCACAGCTACCTGCCTCTGTCAACAGATTTTTTAAACTTTTTTCAAGTTTTTTTAACCGCAATACACCATAGTCCGTACGGGATTCGAACCCGTGTTACCGCCGTGAAAAGGCGGTGTCTTAACCCCTTGACCAACGGACCTGAGTTTTTCAACTCTTTCTATTATACCTACTTTTTTACCTTTGTCAAGGACTTTTTTCAGTGAAGTTAATTTTTTCTTTTCTTCACTAATTTAACCACTGCTTCTGTCCGTGCAGTGTGGGGAAACATATCGACCGACTGGATATACTGGAGGTCATAGACTTTTACTAGTTTAACCAAATCTCGCGCTAAGGTCGAAACATTGCAGGATACATAGACCATTTTGTCTGGAACATAGGTCAGAATGGTTTCCAACAGCTTATCATCTAAGCCTGTACGAGGAGGGTCAACTATCAAGGCATCCGCTCGGTAGCCATCACATTAGAACATAAAAGAGAGGTTGAACCTCTCTAAATTTATTTTTCTTCACTCATTTTTGATTTTACTTCATCATAAGATAGTGCATGGGATTCCTCTTCTACTGTCTCAGGCATTTTCCCTGTTTCGTAAAGAGATTTAATCTGTGTACTATCTAATGTTTCGTATTTCAACAATGCTTCTGCAATCAACTTATGAGTTTCACGATTTGATTGGATGATTTCAGCTGCTTTGTTTCGTGCCTCATTTAATAATGAACGAACTTCCTCGTCAATCTCATAGGCTGTTTGTTCTGAAATTGATTTTTGAGGACTTTGTGCACCAAACATAGCATGATTACCTTCGTATTGAACTGGGCCAAGTTTTTCACTCATACCGTATTCAGTGACCATTGCACGCGCCATCTGTGTAGCTTGTTCAAAGTCATTTGAAGCTCCTGTCGTTTGGACATTAAAGATAATCTCTTCAGCTACACGACCACCCATCAAACCTGCTAATTGTTCTTTCATGTCTTCCTTAGATAGAAGCATTTGATCCTCTTTCGGAAGCGCAATCATGTAACCACCTGCACGTCCACGTGGTACAATGGTAACTTTATGAACAACACGGGCATTTGACAAGACTAAACCAACAATAGTATGTCCAGCCTCATGATAAGCAACCAATTCCCGTTCTCTTTGTGATACTGTTTTATCCTTCTTAGATGGTCCAGCAATCACTCTGTCTTCTGCCTCATCAATATCTGAAGCATCAATGACTGACTTGTTGCGACGGGCTGCAACCAAGGCTGCCTCATTTAGAACATTTTCCAAGTCAGCTCCCACAAAACCTGGAGTTTGTTGGGCAACTAGTTTCAAATCCACATCGTCTGCCAGAGGTTTATTTTTAGCGTGAACTTTCAAGATTGCTTCACGACCTTTAACATCAGGGCGACCAACTAAGACTTTTCTATCAAAACGTCCTGGACGGAGAAGAGCTGGATCTAGAACATCTGAACGGTTCGTCGCAGCGATAACAATAATTCCTTCATTTCCCTCAAAACCATCCATCTCAATCAAGAGTTGGTTCAAGGTTTGTTCACGTTCATCATTACCTCCACCAAGACCGACACCACGTTGGCGACCAACGGCATCAATTTCATCGATAAAAATGATGGCTGGCGCTGCTTTTTTTGCATCCTCAAAAAGTGAACGAACTCGGCTAGCCCCAACTCCGACAAACATTTCTACAAAGTCAGAACCTGAGATACTAAAGAATGGAACACCTGCTTCCCCAGCAACTGCCTTAGCAAGTAAGGTCTTACCTGTTCCCGGAGGTCCCTCCAAAAGAACACCTGCAGGAATACGCGCACCAAGTTTTGTAAATCGTTTTGGATCTTTTAGGAATTCAACAACTTCAACTAATTCTTGTTTTTCTTCCTCGGCACCTGCTACATCTGAAAATCGTACCTTGATATCTTCTTTGTTAGCAGCCTTGGCCTTACTACGTCCAAAACTCATTGGATTTCTACTATTATTTCCTCCCATATTTCCCATCATAGAGAATAGGAAGAAGAAGAGAATAGCAAATGGCACCACAGAGACAAGGATATTGATCCACATACCGCTTGAACTCTCATGTTTGACTGTTACTTCTGCCTGATGTTCAGAAGCAAGTTTTTGCAATTCTGAAACTGTTGAATCAGACGGAAGAATAGTACTTGAGAATCTTTCTACTGTTGTGGCAGCAGGAGTGAAAAATTGAATCCCTGTTTCTTCTTTACTAGTCTTAGGATTTTTATAAACACCAGACACTTCAATGATGCTACCATTTGGCTGATAGGTTAATTCTTTTACATTGTCTGCTGTAATTTCTTTTACCAATTCTGTATAGTTAATTTTTTCGCTTCGTCCTGCAGTATTTCCAGAGTAAAAATACTGGAATCCTGTTACAAGGAAGAAGATAATTAACAAGTATAGAAATGGATTTCTAACTAAACCGTTATTTTGTTTTTTCATTAAAGATAGATCTTTCTAATTTGAATAAACTTCTTCTTTCAATACTCCGACATAAGGAAGGTTACGATAATTTTCTTTATAATCTAGACCATAACCTACTACAAACTCATTTGGAATAGTAAAGCAAGTATAATCCGCTTCAATTTCAACAACGCGTCCTTCTGGTTTGTCTAACAAAGTCGCGATTTTAACAGAAGCTGCTTTTCTTTCAATAAACATATCTCGCAAATTTTTCAAGGTTTGACCTGTATCGATGATGTCTTCTACAAATAGAACATGTCTTCCTTTGATATCTTGAGTTACGTCTTGCTTGATATTGATGACACCACTACTTGCAGTTCCACCATGGTAGCTAGATACCATCATGAAGTCCATCTCAATATGTGTATCAATATGTTTAACCAATTCAGCCATAAAAGGAATCGATCCTTTCAAAATTCCAATAAGAATTGGATTTTTCCCCTCATAGTCTTTGGTTAATTGTTCACCTAGCTTTTTAGCCGCTTCTGTAATTTCATCATGTGAAACGAGGATTTTTTTAATATCGTGTTCTAACATCTTTTTACCTATCTATTTTTTCTATATAAATTACAGTGTTCATTATATCATTTTTCGTGTTTTTACTCAAATCACTGGTCGTAATTCCTAAAATTGAGACAATTTCTCCAAATTGCTCAATAATAGGGGTTGTTTTTCGTTTTTCAATAGGGATTTTCAAATCTATAAATAAGCGTCTCAATTTCTTTCGATGACCATTTAGGATAATAACGTCGCCAGGTTTTCGACATCTAATATGTACAGATGTTTCCCGTGAAACCGTTACTTTTTGAACAAAATCCCCTTCAATAGGAATGCCAAAGGAAAATAAATAGCCCATATATCGAACTTGATTTTGATAGTGTAACACAAGTTCATCTTCCTTTTCATCGGCCTGTGGACTGATTTTGCAAACTCGAAAATTCTGATACTCTTTTATCAATTCATAACCATTTTTCAATGAGTGACGATACTGGCTTTTCCTTGCTAAAATCTGTCGAACTTCATCAAACTGAGCCTTCGTCAGATTTAAGTCTGGAAATTGATTAAGATAGTTCTGAAGTAAGACCCCTTGAGTTTGTTGAGAGTATGAAAATAGCTCATTCAAATCTTCCACATCAATTTGTTTCGAAAGCTCCGTTATTGTTGCTTGGTAATCTGAAATTTCCCTTCCTAAATCTAAAAGGGCGGATTTAAGACGAGGATTTTCTTTTTCAAGCTCTGGTAAATACCTATTCCGAATGCGATTGCGAAAATAGGTATTTTCCTGATTTGTTTGATCTTCGAAATGAAAAATTGGTGGAAAATCCTTTTTATGAAAAGGCAACAAGGGACGGATGATTTCAATATCATCAACTACTTGACTTTCTTTTATCCCTGTTAAATGGCGTAACCGACTTCCTCGAATCAAGCGCATCAAAATCGTTTCAACTTGATCATCTGCATGGTGGGCAGTGACCAAGGCAGTCGCTCCAACCTCTTTCATGATTTTCCTAAAAAAATCATAACGAAACTCTCGAGCACGCGCTTCTGAAAAGTCTCCTGAAAAGCTTGTGATATAAATAGGAAGTTCAGCTGCATCAGCTAACTTCCTTAGTTCATTTTCCTCCCAGTCAGACTCACTTCTCTGCTTGTGATTGACATGTGCTACAATCAACTCAATTCCCAACTCTTTTTGGTAAGTAGACAATAGCTGGAATAAAAACATTGAATCCAGTCCGCCAGACAAAGCTAACACGACTTTCGAATGTTTTTTGAAATACTCTTTTCGGAGAAAATGATTTAAAAAATCCTGGTCCCTCATTTTAGAACCTCATAGACATCCTTAGCTATCTTAGCAATGGTGTCATAATCAGAATTTTTGGTAAAAATAGAAAGAACAAAAGGAGAGTCCGTATAGACAATCGCAGTGTCATGTTTAAAATCATCGGCATCTCCAATTTTATGAGCTACCTTAACCGAAACACCTTTTGCGATTCTTTGGTTGTCAAAATCAGTCTTACCTAGAGACTCTAGGACAAAACCATTCTGATTATAAATAGCTTCCATGACTTTTCCAGCCATTTTTGAAGAAGTCAGTTTATCATTCACATCCCAATCTTCGCCCATAATGGTGGACATTTTTTCTTTGAAAGCTCCGTCAGATTGATTGGTCACGTAATAACCTAAAATATTATGAGCAACATTGTCAGACTCTTTTGTTACCTTGGTAATCAACTGTTGAAGACTGTATTCTTTGTTGTCTTCTTTTTTAGGTAAACTACCACTACCTTCTGGTTTATAGGACCCAGGAAAGCTATTTACTTCGGGGATATACTTGAAGCTACTGTCCAGCGTATAGTCGCCTTGATTTATCTTATCTTGAGCGTAATAAAGGTAGGCTAGTTTCAAGATACTAGCTGCATAGAGTTTGCTGCCTTCATTCACCCCAGCCTCTTTACCCGTGCTCAGCTGTTTAACATAAATAGAATAATTTTCATTCTGATAGTTGTTTGATAAGATTTCTTGAACCTTCTGGATGCGATTATCCTCTTCTGAGACAAACTCTTTTGATACCCATCCAACTTGATCAATATGAAGAAATTCTTGTCCCTCAGCAAAGAGAGTTCTATCCACTGTTACGTGTTGATAGGGGGAGAGGGTAGAAGAAATTTCTTTAGCGTCATAAGGGCTGTTATAGATAACAAACCCTGGTTCCAACCATACTTGTCTATTTTGAGTTTGAACATGACTTTGATCATAGACCAACCGCTTATCTGCAAGGATAAACTGATGATTGTCTAATTTAAAAACAGGAACACCTTGTCTATTCAAACGCCATTCTACGATTTTAAAGGCGGTTTCAGGAGTTAATTTACCAGACTCCTTGACAAGATCCTCATTAGCATAGAGAGTTGTTTCTCCATATACCATTGGGGTTTCCAGTGTTTCTTTATAGTAGAACCCATAGTCAGACTCAGTTAGATAATAAATTTCTTGCGAAGAGTAAGGAAGCTGTTTTTCTGTGCTAACTACTCTTGAGGTTATGATAAAAGCAGGTAGCAATAAAACTACTAAGAACTTACGCATTCTTCTCTTCCCTTTCTTCTTGTAATCGTAATAAATGGTTTTTAGTTGCCAATTCCTCTAATTTTTCATCTGATAAACTTAGAAATTGCTCAACAACTTCCAATAAATTTTCCATGACATTACCTCGGAAGCAAATCAGGAATTGTGTAAATTGCTTCTCGTTTCTTTGAGTAATAGTACTTGGCGCGTGCATATTTTGCTACATAGTCTTCATCTTTCAACTTTGCAGCAAAAGCAGATTCTTTATCCTTTTCGTCACTAAGAGTTTGGTACTGCTCTTTCAACTCTGTCAATTGCTGGCGACGTTGCAGTAACTGATCATAGCTTTGGGCCAAGTTATAAGTTGGTAAAATAAACAACAAGATCATCAAAATAAGGACCCAACCCATAAAACGATTCCTCTTTTGTCTCTCCTTCATCAGATAACGACGACGTTGATGTTCATTTTGAATAAAAGAATTATTCATCTGTACAATATTTTTAGACATTTTCTTCTACCCGTGTTTCACTGAGAATTTCATACATGCCTGCTGCATCTTCTTTTTTTGTACTATCTTTCATCTCTAGTACTTTAACAAGCAACAACTTATTTCCAAAGCGAATTTCAACTTGGTCATCAACTTTCAAATCCGTTGAACTTTTGGCCAAGATTCCGTTCACCTTGATTCTACCTTTATCTGCTACTTCTTTTGCGACTGTGCGACGCTTAATAATTCGTGATACTTTTAAATACTTGTCTAATCTCATTTTTATTACCTCAAATTATTATTGTACCATTTTTATCCTTTTTATAGAAGAAAAATGTTAAATGGGATTTGCTTCCTTTGATTCTTTTATCTCTAATAAGCTTTCTCCAAAAATCAGCAAACCTTCTAAAATTTCATAATCCTTCTTGTTTCGGACATCAAATACAACTTCCATTAATCCCTTATTCTCAGCTATGGCTGCTTTTAAGTTCGTTGCGGATAAGGCTTTAAAATAATCTTGAGCCAAGAATAGTCGTTGAGTGACTTTTTCAAATTGAACTGTAATCTTATTTTCTTTTCTTTCCACACGTTCTACAAATACCTTGTCAAAATATGACTTAACCAAACCAATCTCTAAAAGGTAGGCTACTACATCTGGGTATTCTCCAAAGCGATCCATCAATTCTTCTTGTAGTTCTTCATAGTTGACACGATTGTCAATTTGACGAATTTTCTTGTAAATTTCAATCTTATGTCGTTGGTCAGAAATATAAGTATCAGGAAGATAAGCATCAATTTGTAAAATCAACTCAGCATTTCCTTTGATTCTTTTATTCCCATTACCGTTCCGTTTCGCAATAGCTTCCTCTAGTAACTGCGAATACAATTCAAAACCAACAGAATCAATGAAACCAGACTGCGATATTCCTAGGAGATTTCCTGCTCCACGA
This sequence comes from Streptococcus sp. C300, assembly GCF_000187645.1. GTDB lineage: Bacteria > Bacillota > Bacilli > Lactobacillales > Streptococcaceae > Streptococcus > Streptococcus oralis_CQ. The sequence continues at coordinate 997,429 of NZ_GL732466.1, read as the reverse complement.
ATCGAAAGATCTCGCATCGCAATCTTAAATCCTGAGCCTAATTCTGTAAATCCCTTAATCGCTTCTAATCTCTTTTCAGAGACTTCACTGATTGATTTTTCTGGACGATACATGAGATAGGCATAAGCAATACGATTACTACGACCGACTCTTCCTCTTAATTGATACAAGGTTGACAAACCCATATGGTCTGCATTTTCAATAAATAAGGTATTGGCATTTGGAATATCTACCCCTGTCTCAATAATAGTAGTCGTCACCAAAATATCATATTGTCCTTCAATAAAGTCCAGTAGAGTATTTTCCAACTGAATTTCACTCATTTGTCCATGAACAAACCCAATCGAAGCCTCTGGAATCAACTCCTGTAATTCTGAAACCTTCCTATCAATAGTGTCAACTTTGTTGTAAAGATAGTAAATTTGACCTCCACGCTCCATTTCACGCAAGACTGCATCACGAATCACACTATCATTCTTTTCCAAAACATAGGTTTGCACTGGATAACGATTGGTCGGAGGTGTTTCAATAACAGACAAATCTCGGATTCCCAACATAGACATGTGGAGAGTACGAGGGATTGGCGTTGCTGTCAAGGTTAGAACATCTACTTGTTTTTTCAGTTCTTTCAAAGTTTCCTTATGCTTGACACCAAATCGTTGTTCCTCATCAATAATCATCAATCCCAAATCTGAAAACACAACATCTTTTGACAAAACACGATGCGTTCCAATCAAAATATCGACTTGACCATTCTTTAGTTTTTCAAGTGTTTCTGCCTGCTCTTTTTTACTTCTAAAGCGACTCAACACATCAATATTAACAGCAAAATTTTGGAATCGTTCCTTAAAATTCGTATAGTGCTGTTGCGCTAAAACCGTCGTTGGAACTAGAACGACCACCTGTTTGTGATCATTGACTGCCTTAAAAGCAGCACGCATTGCTACTTCAGTCTTCCCAAAACCAACATCTCCAACCAAAAGTCGATCCATGGGGTGAGAATCCTGCATATCTCTCTTGATTTCCTCAATACTGCGAAGTTGATCATCTGTTTCGACATAAGGGAAAGCATCATCAAAAGCATGTTGCTCATCATCATCAGCTGAGAAAGCAAACCCCTTCAACTGACTACGCTCAGAATAAAGCTTGATTAAATCGTCAGCTATATCCTCTACTTGGTTCTTAACTTTTTGCTTGGCCTTTTTGAAATGACCATCATTTAATTTATTAAGTTTTGGCGCTTTCCCATCACTTGAAACATATTTAGACAGTAACTGAATCTGCTCTACTGGGATGGAGATTTGATCTCCATTTTGATATTGAACACTGACATAATCACGGTGAATCCCTTTGATTTCAATTGTTTCAATGCCTAGATATTGACCAATTCCATGAATATGGTGAACAACGTAGTCCCCTTTTTCAAGTTCATTATAATCTTTTAATCGCTCTGCATTTGACGCATGTTGTCTTCGAAAACGACGTTTTAATTTCTTTTGAAAAATCTCATGTTCAGTAATCAAGAGAATTTTCTCATCCACAAAATGAAAACCATGTCTTAAATTACCTTCGATTAAGTTTACAGATTCTTTACAGATACTTGACTTATCTCTGGAATCTAATTTAATCTGGTATTCCTCTAAAACATCCTCCAATGTTTTACTTCCCATTGAATTGCTAGACTGCAAGATAATAGTGTAGTTCATTTTTTTGTATCGCTCAATTTCTTCTTTTAGAAAAGAAAATTGATTGAAAAATTCCTGCATAGGATATTGATTAAATTGATAAATGTAATCAAACTTGAGGTTTCCTAAGCCCTTTTGCAGATTGGAGAAAAAGGTAACTGGACTTTGTTTTTTATAGGTTTGCTCTGTATCTGCAAAATACTGCATCCCAGAAAATGATTTACCATTCTGTAAATCTTCTGTAAAGTATTGTGCTAATTCTCTTTCAAAGGATTCATACTGATTCATCAATTTTTGATAGTCATCAAAGAATACTGGTGTATCTTTTTCAATATAATCAAATACAGTCCATGTTTTATCGTAACATAAGGACAAAAACTTTCGACTATCTGAATGTACTTGTTTTTGATGAAAACTTGACAAAATCTCTTCCAAATATGATTTTAAAATTGGTGATAGAGTCTTTGAAATTTGCTTTTCTAAAGCTAACTGTCCTCGTTGATAATCTTTTTCTCTCAAAAGTATGTCGCTAGCTGGAAAGATAGTGAGGTTTGTCTGATTTTCTTTCGATAATTGTGTTTCGACTTCAAAAGTACGAATACCATCTACTTCATCGCCAAAAAACTCGATTCGGAAAGGTTCTAACTGAGACATCTCAAAAATATCTAAAATATCTCCTCGAATACTAAACTCACCTTGTGTCTGTACTTGAGTAACTTTTCGATATCCAATTTCCTTTAACCGGTGAAGTAGCTCGTGTTGGTCATATTCTTCGCCAACTGCAATTTTTATAGTACTTTCTTTAAATCTAGTCGGAGAGGGTAAAATTAACCGACTCGCTGCGATATTACAAACTAAAATCCCTCTCTTAGACGGATCACTCAAAAAACGCAAGGCCTCAACCCGCGAAATGATTTTTTCTTGCGAAGACATCAAAAACTCTACCATAGGAGAGTCATCAACCAAAAATGGATAGACAAGTTCCTCTCCTAAGAGGGAAAGAAGATCACTGATAATTCGTTCTGCTTCTCCATAAGTTGAAGTCAGTAACACAATCTTATTTTCTTTTTCTAGACTGCTTGCAATTGCAAGAGCCTTGGTAGAAGTTGATAAACCAAGTATTAGTTGTCTTTTCTTATCTATCAGATTTTGATGCCATTTTTTTATCTGGTCATTTTCTGAGAATAAATCTAATAAAGTCACCATTTAGCCGTTATACCTCTGCATTGTTTTCTCAAAGTTTTTCTCTTGTAAATAGTAGTTTACAGCATCGTCAACCTTGTCAATAGACTGTAAAATACCCACATAGTCATCCTGATCAAACTTACTTAAAACATGATGAACAACTGACATGCCTTTTTTAGGTCTTCCAATACCTATTTTAATACGGTTAAATACCTGAGTACCTATATGTTGAATTATAGACTTAATGCCATTATGACCACCTGCTGATCCCTTTGCTCTTAAACGAATTTTCCCGACTTCCATGTCAAGGTCGTCGTAAATAACGAGTAAATCTTCAATATCCAAACCATAGTAAGTCAATAAAGCATGAACCGCTTTTCCACTTTCATTCATAAATGTTGTTGGTTTGACCAGATAAATTTTTTCTCCATTGAGGAAAAAAGATGCTAGGTCAGCTTGAAATATCTTATCATGTGTAAAAGTGACATTTTGTTTTTTAGCTAATTGGTCAATCAACATAAATCCAACGTTATGCTTGGTTTCAAAATATTTATCCCCTGGATTTCCTAATCCAACAAGTAATTTAGTCATTTATTTTCCTTTCAAAAGCCAAAAGGGTTGGAATTTTTTTCCAACCTATTTGACACTATTTATTAAATGTTATTAAACGTTAAAGCGGAATTCCATGATATCGCCATCTTGAACGATATATTCTTTTCCTTCTTCACGCAAGCGCCCAGCTTCTTTTACAGCCTTTTCAGATCCGTATTTCACTAGATCCTCATATGACATGGTTACTGCACGAATAAAACCTTTTTCAAAGTCTGAGTGGATAATACCAGCTGCTTGAGGAGCTTTCATCCCTCGCTTAAAGGTCCAAGCACGGACTTCTTTTTCACCAGCTGTGAAGTAAGTTCCGAGTCCAAGCAAGTGGTAAGCTGCACGAGTCAACTTATCAACACCTGATTCTGTCAAGCCAAGTGCTTCAAGAAACTCTTGTTTATCTTCATCATCTAACTCAGAAATTTCTTCTTCAGCACGCGCGGAAATAACAACTACCTCTGCATTTTCTGTCGCTGCAAATTCTCGAATTTGTTTAACATAGTCTATAGAATCTGGATCTGAAACTACATCCTCATCCACATTAGCAACATAAAGAACTGGTTTAGTGGTCAAAAGGAAGAGACCTTTAACAACCTTTTGTTCCTCATCTGTGAATTCAATGGTACGAGCTGATTTCCCGTCTTCAAGGACCGGTTTAATTTTTTGAAGAACGTTAAACTCTGCTACTGATTCTTTATCTTTTTGCGTACGTGCCATCTTTTCTACACGCGCATAGCGTTTATTAACTGATTCTAAGTCAGCAAGAATCAACTCTAGGTTAATGGTATCAATATCTGCAAGTGGATCCACAAAGGCGTCTTCACGTCCTTGCTCGCGCATAACATTTTCATCATCAAAAGCACGCACAACGTGAACAATCGCATCTACTTCACGGATATTGGCCAAGAATTTATTCCCTAGACCTTCTCCTTTTGATGCTCCTTTTACAATCCCTGCAATATCTGTAAATTCAAAGGTTGTTGGGACTGTCTTTTTAGGTGTAATCATTTCCGTTAGTTTTTGTAGGCGTTCATCTGGAACTTCCACCATCCCAACGTTTGGATCAATAGTCGCAAATGGGTAGTTTGCCGCCTCTGCTCCTGCTTTTGTAATTGCATTAAAAAGGGTTGATTTACCAACGTTTGGCAAACCAACGATACCTGCTGTTAAAGCCATATTTTCTCATTCTCCGTTCTCATTTCAATCCCTAACATTATAACACAAAAAGGGAAAACTTGCTAACTCTCTAACTAAGGGTTCTTAGTCAATAATCTTATTCATTTTTCGTTCAAAATCATAGCGACTCATCATAACAAGGTGGTTACAATTGCTACACTTTATTTTGATATCTGCCCCAACACGTGTAATTTCCCATCGATTGGCTTTTTTACCAGTTGATTTAATGGTACAAGCATGTGGCTTTTTCATCTCAACAAAATTTCCAACTTGATACATACTACTCTCCTTTTCTTTTTTTGATTATATCATAAAAGAGGCGAGCCAGGCTCAACCTCTTTCACTTAATTTGTACGAACTGGTGTAATGAGCTGCATGAAGTCTTCGTCAGTATCTGCTGGCACAAGAGTAAATGGACGAACAGCTGAGATAAAGCTAATAGTTACCTTTTCGCTATTTAAAGCCTTGAGAGAATCAATCAAGTAAGTTGGGTTGAAACTAATAGTCAAATCATCCCCGGTCACCTGCTCCGTATCGATTTCTTCGTTTACTTTACCAACTTCTGGAGAGTGAACATGGGCGCTAACAACTCCACCTTTAATTTCAAGCTTCACAGTACCATTTTGAGTCGCACTTGATAAGAGACGTGCACGTTCCATAGATTGACGCAAATTGACCACATCAAAAGTAATTGTAGTGTTAAAGTCTGTTGGAATCAAACGATCTGTATCAGGATAGTTTCCTTCTAGGAGACGAGTGTAGAAGCTAATATTTTCGCTTCTAAAGAGGATTTGATTATTTGCAAAGAAAATCTCTACAGTTTCAATATCATCTGTAAATACCGCTGAAAATTCGCGTAGAGAACGACTAGGAATTACCACATCGAAATCATCTCCATTTTTTTCAAGAGTCAATTTCTTCTGGCTAAGTCGGTGTGAGTCTGTCGCAACTGTTTTTAGTTCTTTGTGTTGGCTCAACACGAAGTGAACACCTGTTAAGATTGGACGACTTTCTTGCGTACTTGCAGCAAAGGCTGTTTCATTGATAATTTTCTTGAGTAGTTTGGTTTCAAGAACCAAAGGTGTACTTGCTGAAATTTCTTGAATACGAGGATATTGTTCGCTATCTTTTCCTTTTAGGGTAATTTCTGATTTGCCACTGGTTAAGACAATTTGTTTTTGTTCAATCTCTTTGAAATCTAGCGTTACATCTGGAAGACTAGATACCACATTGATAAAGAAAGAAGATTCAAGAAGAATCGACCCCAAAGAAGTAATCAAGAGACCAGCATCTTCATTCTTTTGAGAAATGAAATTTTCAATAGAAATTTGACCGTTTGAGCCAATTAAAGTAATTCCTTCATTGGTAACGTCAATTTTGATTGTTGATAAAATTGGAATAGCATTTTTAGAGCTTATTGCTCGTTTTGTGGTATTTAAGGCTTGTAGAAATAAATTTTTATTAATTGAAAAATGAATCATGGATTCTCCTTTATTTATTCTTAGTATTAGAAAGTTAATAGTAATAATAGAGTGTGTGAATTCTGTGGAAAACTGATTTCTCTTTAGTAAATTCAAGCTTCTTAGCTTGTTTAAAAAATGTGGATAAAAAAGATAAGAAAGGAAAAGTTATCCACAAGCTACTTAATTTTCTTTTTGATTGCTTCTATTTCTAAACGTAAATTATCATCTTCGTCAATCAATGATTTAATTTTAGCATGGGCATGAATAACGGTGGTGTGATCCTTTCCGCCAAATTCTTTTCCGATTTTTGGAAGACTGTTATCTGTCAGTTCTCTAGCTAGGTACATGGCAACTTGACGTGCTAAAACGATGTTTTGAACTCGTCTCGTACCCTTCATTTCTTTGACACTCACTCCATAAAAATTACCAACCTCAGTTTGAATTTTCTCAATTGGAATAACAAGTATCTGGCGGGCGTCTTGTTTACGTGCTCTAATAGCTTCTGCAGCAATATCAATAGTGATATCCTTAATATTCTTTACTCTGGCAATTAAAGTGATATCGTTGATTGCTCCTTCCAGTTCTCGAACATTTGAATCAAATTGGCCAGCCAAGTATTCCAGAGTATCACTTTGGAAATGGTAATCCAAATGCTCTGTTTTACTTTGAAGAATGGCGATACGTGTCTCAAAGTCAGGAGGAGTGATATTTTGCGTCAATCCCCAGCTAAAGCGCGTGACAAGTCTCTCTTCAAGTCCTTCTAGGTGTTTAGGACTTCGATCACTGGTTAGAACAATCTGTTTCTGTTTATCATGAAGAGCATTGAAGGTATTGAAAAATTCTTCCTGGGTCGCGACTTTTTTGCCACTGAGAGATTGGATATCATCGATTAATAAGAGATCAAGACTACGGTAAGTCTTTTTGAACTTTTCCATTTCCCCAAGTCGCAAGTGTTCAAGAAAGTCATTGATAAAGCTTTCGGCAGGAATGTATTTGACACGCGCATCAGGAATATTTTTCAAAATCTCATTTCCAATCGCATTGAGCAAATGAGTCTTTCCAAGACCAGGTCCACCATAGATGAAAAGAGGATTATAGGTCAGAGCTAAATCTTCAGATACAGCTAGTGCAGCTGACACCGCCCAAACATTCCCATCACCTTGAATAAAGTTATCAAAGGTATATTTTTCTTTTAACCCTGTTTCAGAATAGGGAATCGTTGGTAGTGTAGGTGTGTAATCGTAAGTAGAGACATTATTTGTATCATTTACTTGAGGAGATTCTGTACTCTGAGGTTTAGTGAAAATATAGTGAGGTTTGATTTCAGAATCATAAATTTCAAAACCAGCAGCAACAATAATATCTTTTAATTGCTTTTCCCACACCATTTCCATCTCTGATCTCGGTAGAAATATAGTAGCTGTGTTTTCTTCTACTTTGATGAGTTCAGCAGGTGTAGCATAGAAATCATACATAGATCGAGTCAATCTTTCTTGAGCAAATTCTAAAATACGATTCCAAAATTGCTTTTCTTTCAACTATTTTTCCTCCTTTTCTACGATTTTAGTAGTTTAGTGATAGACTTATTTTACCATAGATAGTAGGATTTTTCCACAGATTGGGGAAAAGAATCCACAATGTTAGCAGTGTTTATCCACAGGTTGGGGATAAATAGAAAAATCCTTGATTTAGTAAGTCTTTTGCTAATAAAAATAGTGGATAAAGTTGTTGATTAAGAAAATAAAAGAACAGCCTTATTTCAGGCTGTTGATAATTCTGTCATATTCTTCTTGACTTGAAAAAGAAATAATAATCTTTCCAGTATCTTTTTTAGAAAGTTTAATTTCTACATTTAAACCGAGTAGTTTTTTTAATTTATCTTCTTCATCTTTGATGAAAGAATCACTTTTTTTCTGCTTCCTGTGTTTTTTCTCTGTAAGAAGTGCTTCTAACTTTCTCACAGAGATATCTTCATTTTTGATTAGTTGAAAGAAATAGTCTTGTTGCTCTTTATCCAAACCAACTAGTGAACGTGCATGAGCTTGAGATATTTTTCTATTTTCCACTTCAGATAAGATATGCTCTGGTAGGGAAAGCAAACGAATAAAATTAGTAATATGAGGACGAGATTTCCCCATTTTATCCGCTATATCAGTATGAGTAAATCCTTTTTCTACCAAAGATTCGTAGGCGCGTGCTTCTTCAACTGGACTTAAGTTCTCTCTCTGCAAATTCTCAATGATAGATTGGATCATCATTTCCTGATCCGAGAGGTGTTTCACAATGGCTGGAATAGAAGTAAGACCAGCTAAGAGAGCAGCCCGATATCGTCTCTCTCCTGCAAGGATTTCATAACCAATTACAGGAGATTGACGAACGATGATTGGTTGGATGAGCCCATTTTCTTTGATTGACTGAGCTAATTCCTTTAGTTTATCTGCATCAAATTCTTTCCGAGGTTGGTAAGGATTCTTTTGTATTTCAGAGATAGAAATCATTTCAAATTTTTCCATGATTCTACACTAACATATCTTTTACTTTCTGTAAAGTTTTCTTTACACTGATGTCAATTAAGACTCTAAATCACCAGAATTCTTATCTAGTTTAATTGAGGTTGTTTCCTCCTTACCGTTACGGTAGTAGGTTACTTTGATAGTATCTCCAATAGCATGATTGTAGAGAGCATGTTGTAGGTCTGTTGATGAGGCAATCTCTTTGTCGTCAACTTTGGTAATGACATCGTATTTTTGAAGATGTCCATTTGCTGGCATATTGTTTTGAACAGATCGAACAACTACACCTGAAGTGAGGCCACTTGGAATGTTAAGTTTTCTAAGATCACTAGCTCCAACATTTGACAGATTGACCATTTGAATTCCAAGAGCAGGACGAGTCACTTTACCATCACTTTCAAGCTGTTTAATGATATTTTGTGCATCGTTTGAAGGAATTGCAAAACCAAGACCTTCTACAGATGTTCCACCATTACTTGCAATTTTACTTGATGTAATACCAATTACTTGTCCTTGAATGTTTACAAGTGGACCACCAGAGTTACCAGGGTTAATGGCTGTATCCGTTTGAATGGCTTTTGTTGAAATAGCTTGACCATCTTCAGATTTTAGAGAAACATTTCGATTAAGACTTGAAATAATCCCCTGTGTAACTGTATTAGCATACTCTGAACCTAGAGGACTACCGATAGCAATCGCTGTTTCTCCAACACTAAGTTGACTTGAATCCCCAAATTCTGCCACTGTTGTAACTTTTTCTGAAGAAATTTTAACGACAGCAATATCAGAGAAGGTATCAAATCCGACAATTTCACCAGGAACCTTGGTACCATCAGCCAAACGGATATCAACTTTTGAAGCTCCATTGATAACGTGAGTATTAGTTACAAGATAGGCATCCTTATCATCCTTTTTATAGATAACACCTGATCCCTCACTTGCGATTTGTTGATTGTCTGAATCAGAATTAGTTTCATCAGCATTAAATACACTACTTTGTCTACTATTTGAAGAATAAGTAATGATTGAGACAACAGCATCTTTAACTTTATTTACTGCTTGAGTAGTTGAGTTTTCATTTTTATAGGATGTTTGAGTGACAGTGCCAGAGTTATTATTCGTAGATTGATTTCCTTGTTTTTGATAAAGTTGTAATGTTACAAAACTTCCTAAGGCACCACTTAAAAATCCGATTAGAATGATTACAAGAACTTTAACTCCTTTTTTGTAAAATTTTTGTAAGTGTTTCATAAACGCCTCCGTTTGTTATTTATTTACTCAGATTATAAACCTATTAACTTAATCCAAACTTAAAAGCTTAAAGTTTTGCACAAGTTGTGGATAACTTGTTTTATTCTGTGAATTTACTAGTAATTTTGGATGATTTTTTATGTGTATAAGATGTGAAATGAAGTGTGGATATGATAGAATAGAAGAATGAAAATTAAAATTGTAACAGTAGGAAAATTAAAAGAAAAATACCTTAAAGATGGTATTGCTGAATATACCAAACGAATTTCACGTTTCACCAAATTAGAAATGATTGAGCTTACTGATGAGAAGACACCTGATAAAGCCAGTGAATTAGAAAATCAAAAAATCTTGGAAACAGAAGGTGAAAGAATTCTTTCTAAGGTTGGAGGAAGGGACTTTGTAGTTGTACTAGCCATTGAAGGAAAAACACTCTCCTCAGAGGAATTTAGTAAGCAACTAGAACAAGCTTCTATCAAAGGATATTCAACGCTTACTTTTATCATTGGAGGAAGTTTGGGTCTAGCTCCTGTTGTAAAAAATAGGGCCAATCTTTCTGTCAGTTTTGGACGTCTGACATTACCACATCAGTTAATGAGATTGGTTTTAGTTGAACAAATTTACCGTGCTTTTACAATTCAGCAGGGTTCTCCTTACCACAAATAGAAGATTGACTTAGCTCTTGTTTTTTGATAGAATGGTCATGTTAGGTCTCATAGCTCAGCTGGATAGAGCATTCGCCTTCTAAGCGAACGGTCGCAGGTTCGAATCCTGCTGGGATCAATTTTAGATGCGAAGCTGGGATTTATCCCAGCTTTTTTCTTAAAAAAGTGCGTTTCAGGTGCAAAAATGTACAGTTGGGAAGAATTTTTTCTTACATGGTCTTCATTTTGTATAATAGGTGTGTAAGTTAACTTACAAGAAAAAATAATACAGGAGATTTCATTATGAAAAATACAGTAAAGTTGGAACAATTTAAAGAAGTAACAGAGGCAGAATTGCAGGAGATTCGAGGTGGAGATTGGAGAATTTCAGAAACAATTCGTAATCTTATTTTTCCAAGAAGAAAGTAATGAAATAAAGGTAGAGAGTAATGGATTTATTTGGATTAGGGATAGCTATTTTTTATTTTCTCATCATTAGCAAAAGTTATGAATGGATTTGTAAAATAAATAGAAAAGAACAAATTGTTTTTTTCTGTTACACATGTATCTCAGTTTTTATACTTGAAGAAATTATTACACTAGTATTTTCTAATAGTTTTGCTTTGTCTAAATTTTTATTTCCTTTGGTTGTGTACCTTTATTTAAGAAAGTTAAAGAAGTCTGAAAAATACAAAGCTATTTTTATCAGTTTACTACTGTCTTTATTATATCACAGTACTCATACTTTTATATCCGTAACCTTATCTTCTATAATAGGAGATGAAGTAGTATTACACTATAAAAGTACATTCCTTTTAGTAGTATTGTTAATGACTTATTTTTCTATTCTAATAATAATCCGTTATTTTCATCTGGATATTAAATATTTTGATAAAGATTATCTGTACCCTTTTTTAAAAAAAGTAATAGTTGCTTTCTTTGGTTTGCATATCTTATTGTTTATTTCAGATATAGTAAGTACAACTCATCATTTAAATAGCTTCGGAAGTATTTTATCAACCATTGTTTTTATTTGCTTGTTATTGATTTTCTTTGCAATGAATTCTCACAAGGTTCAAATTGAAAAAGAGATTGCTCTAAAACAAAAGAAATTTGAACAAAAGCATTTACAGACTTATACTGATGAAATTGTGGAGTTGTATAATGAAATTCGAGGTTTTCGTCATGACTATGCAGGGATGCTTGTTAGCATGCAAATGGCGATTGACAGTGGAGATTTACAAGAAATTAACAGGGTTTACAATGAAGTCTTAGTAAAAGCAAATCAGAAATTGAGGTCAGAAAAATATACTTACTTTGATTTAAATAATATAGAAGACTCTGCTTTACGAAGTTTAATTGCTCAATCGATTGTCTATGCACGAAAAAATGATGTAGAGTTTACATTGGAAGTAAAGGATATCATTACTAGACTGTCAATAGATTTACTTGATCTTGTTCGTATCATGAGCATTTTATTAAACAATGCTGTTGAAGGTGCTGCAGATAGTTACTTGAAACAAATGGAAGTTGCAGTCATTAAAATGGATTTTGAAACAGTTATAGTTATCCAGAATTCATGCAAAATCACTATGACGCCTTCAGAGGATTTATTTGCCTTAGGTTTCTCTACCAAGGGAAGAAATAGAGGTCTAGGACTTAATAATGTCAAGGAGATTTTAGATAAGTATGACAACATTATTTTAGAAACAGAGATGGAAGACAACACATTTAGACAAATTATTAGATTTAAGAGGGAATTCGAATGAAAGTATTAATTTTAGAAGATGTTATTGAACATCAAGTGAGACTAGAGAGAATATTAAATGAAATCTCGGAAGAATCGAATATTCCTATTTCATATAAGACAACAGGAAAAGTTCGTGAGTTTAAGGAATATATCGAAAATGATGAAGTAAACCAGCTTTATTTCCTAGATATCGATATTCATGGAATCGAGAAAAAAGGCTTTGAAGTGGCTCAGTTTATCCGTCATCACAATCCTTATGCTATTATTGTCTTTATTACCAGTCGATCTGAATTTGCTACCTTAACTTACAAATACCAGGTATCAGCTCTAGATTTTGTAGACAAAGACATCAATGATGAATTGTTCAAAAAACGTATCGAGCAGAGTATTTTTTACACTAAGAGTATGCTGCTTGAAAACGAAGATGTTGTAGACTATTTTGATTACAACTATAAGGGAAATGATTTGAAAATTCCTTACCATGACATTTTGTATATCGAAACCACAGGAGTTTCTCATAAACTTCGGATTATTGGTAAGAATTTTGCTAAAGAATTCTATGGAACTATGACAGATATTCAGGAAAAGGACAAACATACCCAGCGATTTTATTGCTCCCATAAATCTTTCCTTGTCAATGTGGGAAATGTGAGAGAAATTGATCGAAAGAATTTAGAAGTTGTCTTTTATGAAGATCATCGTTGCCCGATTACCCGTTTGAAAGTTCGCAAACTAAAAGATATTCTAGAGAAAAAATCTAAAAAGTGATTGACAATTAGTAAGAAATTGATATAATGGTTATATCTGCTACAGATAGATGGTCCGTTGGTCAAGGGGTTAAGACACCGCCTTTTCACGGCGGTAACACGGGTTCGAATCCCGTACGGACTATTTTATCCGCCATAGCTCAGTTGGTAGTAGCGCATGACTGTTAATCATGATGTCGTAGGTTCGAGTCCTACTGGCGGAGTCAGATAAAAAAAAGAACACCAATGGTGTTCTTTTTTAGTTGACATCACCTAACATTTTCATAAGGAAGTCTGTCATTTCTTGCGGACTTTCTTTTTTTCCGTGAGCAATCCAAGTCTGGCAAACACCAAATAGGGCATTTGTTAGATAAATACTGCTGTATTCTAATTCTATTGGAGTGAGTTGTAATTTCATAAAGCGTTTCTGAAGGTCGGTGCTAAGCATAATGTGAAGCTTATTTCTCAAGAAATTTTGGATTTCTTTTGTCCCATTTTCAGATAAGAGTGCAGCCAAGAGTGGCTCAGACTCTAAATATTCAAATACTTCTAAAATAGCATCTCTTTTGTGATGAGCATGTTTTTGGAAAATATACTCAAAGGTATGAAATAGCTTACTTTGGTAGAGTTCAATCATATCATACTTATCCTTGTAGTGAGTGTAAAAGCTGGAACGACTAATTCCGGCTTTTTCTGCTAACTTGACAGTAGAAATTTGATCAAAGGGCTGGTCCATCAATAATTGAACCATGGCATTTTCGATAATTCGTTTTGTTTTTAAACGTTTGTTACTTTCTTTCATAATTCCTCCTTGTAAACAAAAATAGACTATGTGTCTAAAAAAATATTTTTTACCTTGTAATTTAGATTTTTTGATGTATAATCTATTATATCAAAATTTTAGACAATATGTGTAAAAAAGGAGGAAACATGTTTAAAGAATGGAAAGCAATATTTAAAAAACCGACCTTTATCATTGTAATGATAGGGATTTCTCTCATTCCAGCTTTATACAACATTATATTTTTATCGTCCATGTGGGATCCATATGGTCAAGTATCGGAGTTACCTGTGGCAGTTGTCAATAAAGATAAGGAAGCTTCTTATAATGGACAGACAATGAGAATTGGTGAAGACATGGTGTCTAATTTAAAAGAAAATAAGGCTTTAGATTTTCACTTTGTTAATGAAGAGGAAGGGGAAAAAGGACTAGAAGATGGTGACTACTACATGGTAGTGACTTTACCAAGTGATCTATCTGAAAAAGCTACTTCTATCCTAACGAATCATCCTGAACAGATGCAGATTGATTATCAGACGTCAAGTGGGCATAGCTTTATTGCAAGTAAGATGAGTGATTCTGCAATGACACAATTAAAACAAACCGTCTCTACTAATGTTACTGAAACGTACACTAAGGCTTTATTTCAAAAAATGAATGATTTGAAGTCTGGAATAAATAAGGCAGCTGAAGGAAGTGAACAATTAGCTAATGGAGCCGATCAGTTGGTGACGGGAAGTCAAACATTGACAACAAATCTTAATACTCTAGCTAACTCAAGTGTAACTTTTTCAAATGGAGCGGATCAATTTACAAAAGGCTTATCTAGCTATGTGTCTGCTATAGAGCAATTACATATTGGTTTAGGAACTTTTAATAGTGGTTTACAAAGTTATACAAATGCTGTCTCACAAGTTGACACTGGACTTGGTCAATTAGCTTCAAAAACTCCTGAGTTGGTGACAGGTGTAAATCAGCTAAATACAGGTATAAAGTCTTATACAGGTGGCGTTTCACAACTGGATACAGGTCTCAATCAATTTTCAGTTGGTGTAAATGCTTATACAAATAGTGTGAAAGAACTTTCTAACGGAACAAGTCAATTATCCAATCAATCAGATACACTAAGAGATGGAATGGAGCAATTAAATACTGGTATTAAAGAAATTTCAAGCCAATTAGAGTCCTCATCTCAACAAAATGAAGAAATAGCGCAATTGGCAACAAGCTTAGGAGAACTAAATAAAACACTACAAGCTCTTACAATATCAGATAATACTCAACTGAAAAGTACATTGTCAGAAGCTTTGCCAAATCTAACAACTCTTGCTCAGGATATTGTGACCAAAAGTCAGACAGAACAAGAGAAAACTCTTGCAAACCTTCAATCAACAGCTACTTATCAATCTCTTACAGAGGAACAAAAGAAAGAACTGACAGAAGCTATTTCTAAAAATTCTAATTCTACTATTGAGTCGGCAAAAACAATTTTAATGACAGTAGGAGGATTAAAAGAAAGTATAGAGAATTCAGAACAACAAGTATCTAATCTATCTGATGTGCAGACGAAAGCAAATCAACTCTTACCTGCAGCATCTAGCTCCTTGACAACATTGTCAAATGGATTTACAACATTACAAACTTCTGTAAATAATCAGTTAGTTCCTGGAAGTCAGTCAATCGAAAAAGGAGTTGTAAACTACACTAAAGGATTGGATACTATTTCTATAGGTGCTAATCAACTAAGTGAAAAGAATGTAAGTTTAACAACTAGTCTGGATCAATTAGTTTCTGGATCAAGTAAGTTGACAGAAAATACATCAACCTTGACAGCTGGAGTAGATGCGTTAGCTGGAAAAGCTCCAGAATTAGTATCAGGTATAGAAAGTTTGTCATCTGGTTCTGCCCAATTGAACAATAAGAGTCCAGAGCTGATAGCAGGTCTTACTACATTACAATTTGGCTCTGGTCAATTAACAGATAAATCAACACAGTTACTTTCTGCAGCATCTCAACTAGGAAGTGGCGCTATGAAGATTGCAGATGGTGCTGGAAAACTAGCAGATGGTGGAACAACCTTAACCTCTAGTCTTGAAGATTTACAGACAGGAGTTGATTCATTAGGACAAGGATTAGGTAATGCAAATACTCAACTTAAATCAGCTTCGACAGAATCTAAAAATGCAGAAACATTATCTGAACCTCTAGTTCTTTCAAAAACAGATAACGACCAAGTTCCTGTGAATGGGATTGCCATGGCTCCTTATATGATATCAGTTGCTCTTTTTGTTGCTGCTATATCTACCAATATGATTTTTGCTAAGTTGCCTTCTGGACGTCATCCAGAGAGCCGTTGGGCTTGGTTGAAGTCTCGTTCTGAAATAAATGGGATTATAGCTGTCTTAGCAGGTGTTTTAGTTTATGGAGCTGTCCATCTTATTGGATTGACTGCGAACCATGAGATGAGGACCTTGATTCTAATTATAATCACAAGCTTAGCTTTCATGTCTATGGTGACAGCTTTAACAACTTGGAATAGCCGTATTGGAGCTTTCTTCTCTCTTATTTTACTTTTATTACAGTTAGCATCAAGTGCAGGGACCTATCCCCTTGCTTTGACAAATGATTTCTTCAAAGGTGTCAATCCTTGGTTACCAATGAGTTATTCTGTATCAGGCTTACGACACACAATCTCTATGACAGGAAATATTCATCATCAAGTGATTTTCCTTATTATAACTCTAGCTTTCTTTACTGCTTTAGGTATGCTAGCTTATCAACCTAAGAAAATGGAAGAAGATTAAAAAGATTGGCCAAGGAATTGGTCAATCTTTTTCTGTCTTAGATAAATTTCGTCTGTGATTATAGATCCCTAAAAGAAGAAGGGCAGTTAGTGAGCAGGCTGCTCCAATAACAAAACCATTGGGTATAAAGGAAAGTGTAATGGTGCCTTTTCCCTTTGGAACATCAACTTTCATAAAACCAGTCTGAGCCTGCTTGATTTCAAGTTTTTTCCCATCTTGGAATGCAGACCAACCTTTGTCATAAGGAATAGTGAAGAAAATAGAGGTATCTTGTTTTACTTCATATGTAGCAAATACTTTATTTTTAGAGGTGGATACTTCTACAGGTTGTTCTTTAATCTTTTGAATTGCCTCAGTAAGAGCCTGAGTATCTAAACGATAGAAGGTTGGAGATTCAAATGACACCTGAGAATTTCCAGGGAAACTAACACTGATATTGAAAGTTTTTTGTTCTTCAGTATAACCCAAATTAAAGAAATTAAATGCATTGTCATTTGTAAAAGTCTTTTTTTCACCGTTGACAATGATGTCAACTTTCTTTTGTTTATCATTCGTAAAATGAAGATTTGAAAAAGAGAGATAGACTTGGCTATTTTGAGGAACCTCAATTTGATAATCAATCTTTGCATCTTCATTCGCAGAACCTGTGGTGCTCGTTAAACCATCTGAAGTATCTGTTTTATCAGATGCTATTTGGGAGAAGTAATCTAAGTTGAGATTAGCAAGCTGGTTTATAAATAAAGCCTGATTATCTAAAGTGTGATTGTTAAAGTTTACATCTTTGTAAATAGATTGAGTGGCAAAGGCAATGGGTAAAGAGAGTTGATTTTTATATAAGGTTAAATGATCCTTTTGATAAATCTCTTGAAAGCCATACTTATCAAGTGAAGTTTCAGAAATATTGTACTGGATTCCAAATAAACTGTCTGCTAAAAGACTGTTATTTGCATAACGGAGATTGAGGTTGGTTCCAGAGGATTTGAATCCCAGTTTATCCAAACTAGTGCTAGCTGAGCGATTTCGTACAGACGAAAATTGAGAGATTCCATTGTAGTTAAATTTCATACTGTCATTCCCAGTCTGAATTTGCAGTTTTTCAGTACGTGTAAATGGATTGTCAATTTGGTTTAGAATGGATTCCATAGCGGTGATATCTCTATTATAGGCACTACGAGAAGCAAAGGCCCATTCTTTAGCTATTCCTTCCATTTGAGATGATGCATTTAAGCTTATCTCAGCTGTTATAAATAAAGACAAAAGGATTGCAAATAGATTTACAGAGATAAATTTTCTAATGACTGCAAGAAGTAAAAGAGCATAAACTAGTAGAAATTCAAGAGTGAGTAGGATATTCAAATCAGTTAAAAAAGAATAGTGTGATTTAAAATAGACAGTGGCCAAAAATCCTGTTAGTACAAGAAAAAGTGAGACAAATAGATTCCATAGCTTCAGTTCTTTCAGACGATTTAAGACTTCTGCTGCAGTATAAATTAACAGAGTGGAAAAAATCCAAGCATAGCGATGCAAAAACATATTTGGGGTATGCATCCCTTGCCAAAATAAATCAAGTGCTTCTATGTAAAAGCTTGTTATTAAAAAAGTAAAGAAAATTGCATAGGTAAGTTTCACGTGAAACCTTATGGATTTTATTGTGAAAAATAGAATGGTTAAAATAAAAGGAAGCAATCCAACAAAAATCATTGGTATAGATCCATATTTAGTTGTATCAAAAGATCCAATGAATTGTTTTGCAAAAATATCCAAATACCAGCTACTATCTGTCTTTAATTTTGTGATGGCAGTCAACTTCTCTCCATGAGTTTGTAAATCAAACAGTGTAGGAAGAGTCATAATCAAACTAGCCATTCCAGCTAAAAAGGAGGTAACAACAAAATCAAGAAAAGATGATTTTCGAGTTTTAAAGTCCCAAGAAATTTGGCAGAGATACCAGAAAATAAGAAACAATGCTGTCATATACCCAAAATAATAATTTTGAATAAATAAGATTGACAAACTTGTAAAGTATAGTAGGCGCTTCTTTTGTGTTATAAGTAGGTGTAAACCAGTTATAATTAAAGGAATCAAGATAAAAACATCTAGCCAGGTTTTAATCTCTAACTGACTGACAGTGAAGCTCATTAGAGCATAGGAAGTAGATAAGGCAAGTTTTAAAAATTTTGGGATATCTTTAAATAATCTATTTAGACTAAAGAAGGTTGACAGACCAATCAATCCAAATTTTAAGAGAGTGGTTAGATAGACAGCATCTGGCATATTCGACAGATTAAAAAAGTAAACTAGGGGTGAAAGAAAACTACCCAAGTAATAACTAGATAGAGCATAGAAATTCAGTCCGAGGCCACTTGTAAAGGTGTAAAACAAACTGCCATTTCCATGTAGAATATTTCGTAAAGCTACATCAAAAATAACGTATTGATGGAAACCGTCTCCTAATAGTGGAGATGCATCGCTATTCCAGTAGATACCTTGAGTTAGGTATACTCCAGTCATAATTACTAAAGGAATGATGAAAGAAACAAAATAGGTCCAATATGTTTTAAAAAATGATTTCATGTTACCTCGTAGAATGATAGAAAACTCAGTTGGTTACCCCAACTGAGTTTTGAAGTCTTATTAGTCTTTCCAAAGTTCTTTAACTTTTGCTTGTACTTCTGCATTTTCTAGGAATTCATCATAGGTTTCATCGATACGATCAATGACGCCATTTTTAGACAAAACAATGATATGGTTTGCCAAAGTTTGGATAAACTCGTGGTCATGACTGGCAAAGATGATTGATTCTTTAAAGTTTTTCAATCCATCGTTCAAGCTTGAGATAGATTCCAAGTCCAAGTGATTTGTTGGATCATCAAGTACAAGGACATTTGATTTCAAGAGCATGAGTTTTGAAAGCATGACACGTACTTTTTCTCCCCCTGACAAGACGTTTACAGGTTTGTTAACCTCATCTCCAGAAAAGAGCATACGACCAAGGAAACCACGTAGGAAGGTATTGTCATCTTCTTCTTTACTTGCAAATTGACGCAACCAGTCAAGGATTGACTCTCCTCCTGCAAAATCAGCCGAGTTGTCTTTTGGCAAGTAAGAACGGCTAGTAGTAACTCCCCACTTGACAGTTCCTTCATAGTCAATGTCACCCATAATTGCACGAATTAATGCAGTCGTTTGGATGTCATTTTGTCCAATAAGAGCTGTCTTATCACCTGGACGCAAGATGAAACTAATATTGTCTAGGATAGTTTCGCCATCAATCTTTACAGTTAAATTTTCTACTGTCAAGAGATCATTACCAATCTCACGTTCTGCTTTAAAGTTGATAAATGGGTATTTACGACTAGAAGGAACAATTTCTTCTAATTCAATCTTGTCAAGCATTTTTTTACGAGACGTTGCTTGTCTTGACTTAGAAGCGTTGGCAGAGAAGCGAGCAACGAATTCTTGCAATTGCTTAATTTTTTCTTCTGCCTTGGCATTACGGTCTGCTAGCAATTTAGCAGCAATCTCAGAAGATTCCTTCCAGAAGTCGTAGTTTCCGACATAGAGTTTAATTTTTCCAAAGTCAAGGTCGGCCATGTGTGTACATACTTTGTTTAAGAAGTGACGGTCGTGGGATACAACGATAACGGTGTTATCAAAGTCAATCAAGAAGTCTTCTAGCCAAGTAATAGACTGGATATCCAAACCGTTGGTTGGCTCGTCCAAGAGAAGAACATCTGGTTTACCAAAAAGTGCTTTGGCAAGGAGAACCTTCACTTTTTCACCATTGGCCAATTCGCTCATGTTTTGATAGTGCAATTCTTCTGGAATGTTTAGGTTTTGAAGTAATTGGGATGCTTCACTTTCTGCTTCCCAACCTCCAAGTTCAGCAAATTCACCTTCGAGTTCGGCTGCACGAACACCATCTTCATCGGAAAAATCTTCCTTCATGTAAATGGCATCTTTTTCTTTCATGATGTTGTAAAGTTTTTCATTTCCCATAATAACGACATCAATAACTCGCTCATCTTCATAGTCAAAATGATTTTGACGGAGAACAGAGAGACGTTCATCTGGACCAAGAGAGATGTGACCAGTTGTAGGCTCGATATCACCAGCTAAGATTTTTAAGAATGTAGACTTCCCAGCACCATTAGCACCAATCAATCCGTATGTATTTCCTTCTGTAAATTTGATATTGACATCATCAAAAAGTTTGCGATCACTAAAACGTAGTGAAACATCAGATACTGTAAGCAATGTTTTTCTCCTATAATATGTAATATATTTATTCTACTAGAAAAGAGAGAAATATTCAAATTTTTGTTTGTCAATTTTATGTCAATTAAGTTTACAGGTTTGTTTACAAAGAGTTAGTTGTTTGATTTAAATAATTTTCTGTTATTTTAACAAAAAAATGCTATAATTGAAGAGACCATTTCGAAGGAGAAAAAAATGACGAAACCCATTATTTTAACAGGAGATCGCCCAACAGGAAAACTGCATATTGGACATTATGTTGGGAGTCTAAAAAATAGAGTATTACTGCAGGAAGAAGACAAGTATGAGATGTTTGTTTTTTTGGCGGACCAACAAGCATTGACAGATCACGCTAAAGACCCTCAAACGATTGTAGAATCTATTGGGAATGTTGCCTTAGATTACCTAGCAGTTGGATTAGATCCAAGTAAATCAACTATCTTTATTCAAAGTCAGATTCCAGAGTTAGCTGAACTATCTATGTACTATATGAATTTGGTGTCACTAGCACGTTTAGAGCGCAATCCTACAGTGAAAACAGAAATCGCTCAGAAAGGGTTTGGAGAAAGTATTCCGACAGGATTTTTAGTTTATCCGATTGCGCAAGCAGCAGATATTACTGCCTTCAAGGCTAATTATGTTCCTGTTGGGACAGATCAGAAACCAATGATTGAGCAAACTCGTGAGATTGTTCGTTCCTTTAATCATGCATATAATTGTGAGGTCTTGGTGGAGCCGGAAGGTATTTATCCAGAAAATGAGAGGGCAGGGCGTTTGCCAGGTTTAGATGGAAATGCTAAAATGTCTAAATCCCTTAATAATGGTATTTATCTAGCTGATGATGTGGATACGTTGCGTAAAAAAGTCATGAGCATGTATACTGATCCAGACCATATTCGGGTTGAGGATCCAGGTAAGATTGAAGGAAATATGGTTTTCCATTATCTAGATGTATTTGGTCGTCCAGAAGATGCTCAAGACATTGCAGATATGAAAGAACATTATCAACGTGGTGGTCTTGGTGATGTAAAGACGAAACGTTATCTACTTGAAATATTAGAACGCGAACTTGGTCCTATTCGTGAGCGCCGTATCGAATTTGCTAAGGATATGGGAGAAGTGTACAATATGCTTCAAAAAGGTAGTGAGAAAGCGCGTGAGGTTGCGGGGCAAACTCTATCTGAAGTTAAGGGAGCAATGGGACTAAATTATTTTAAATAATAGATAAAATATGAATCGTAAAACTATCTCTTCCATAGGATCACAGGGATAGTTTTTTTATGATTTCTACCATAAATATAATTGACAAATTTTCATAGAATGGTATGATAGATACAATACAAAAAGAGTCAAGCTCAAAAAGAAAGAAAAGAGGAAACTTCAATGTCTAATTGGGATACTAAATTTTTAAAAAAGGTTTTACCTTTGATGATGTATTGCTCATTCCAGCAGAAAGTCATGTGTTGCCTAATGATGCAGATTTAACAACAAAATTGGCAGATAATCTGACTTTAAATATCCCAATTATAACAGCCGCCATGGATACAGTCACAGAAAGTCAAATGGCTATTGCCATTGCTCGTGCGGGTGGTCTTGGAGTAATCCATAAAAACATGTCTATTGCGCAACAGGCAGATGAAGTTCGCAAGGTAAAACGTTCTGAAAATGGTGTTATTATTGATCCATTCTTCTTGACTCCAGAACACACTATTGCTGAAGCAGATGAACTGATGGGACGTTACCGTATCAGTGGTGTTCCAGTTGTGGAGACACTTGAAAATCGTAAATTGGTTGGTATTCTAACAAACCGAGATCTTCGCTTTATTTCAGATTACAATCAGCCAATCTCAAACCATATGACTAGTGAAAATCTTGTTACTGCTCCTGTTGGTACAGATCTTGCAACAGCTGAAAGCATTCTTCAAGAACACCGCATTGAAAAACTTCCTTTGGTTGATGAAGAAGGTCGTCTTTCTGGCTTGATTACTATCAAAGATATTGAAAAAGTTATTGAGTTTCCTAATGCAGCAAAAGATGAGTTTGGTCGTCTTCTAGTTGCCGGTGCGGTAGGAGTCACTTCAGATACATTTGAACGTGCCGAAGCCCTTTTTGAAGCAGGAGCGGATGCAATTGTTATTGATACTGCACATGGTCATTCTGCAGGTGTTCTACGTAAAATTGCTGAAATTCGTGCTCACTTCCCAGACCGCACTTTGATTGCGGGTAATATTGCTACTGCTGAAGGTGCGCGTGCTCTTTATGATGCAGGTGTAGATGTTGTCAAAGTCGGTATCGGACCAGGTTCTATTTGTACCACTCGTGTGATTGCAGGGGTTGGTGTTCCACAAGTGACAGCAATCTATGATGCAGCAGCAGTTGCGCGTGAATATGGTAAAACAATCATTGCTGATGGTGGAATCAAGTACTCTGGAGATATTGTAAAAGCCCTTGCTGCAGGTGGTAATGCAGTTATGCTTGGATCAATGTTTGCTGGAACAGACGAAGCGCCTGGCGAAACGGAAATTTTCCAAGGACGTAAGTTTAAGACTTATCGTGGTATGGGATCAATCGCTGCAATGAAGAAAGGTTCAAGTGACCGTTACTTCCAGGGTTCTGTCAATGAAGCAAACAAACTTGTTCCAGAAGGAATTGAAGGCCGTGTTGCCTATAAAGGAGCAGCAGCTGATATTGTCTTCCAAATGATTGGTGGTATTCGCTCTGGTATGGGTTACTGTGGTGCAGCTAACCTTAAAGAACTACATGATAATGCTCAATTTATTGAAATGTCTGGAGCTGGTCTAAAAGAAAGCCATCCTCATGATGTACAAATCACTAATGAGGCACCAAACTACTCTATGTAAGTAGTAAAAAAGAACTCCTGATTTTCAGGAGTTCTTTTTGTTTACAAAGTTGTCAATGTTGATTTACAGAAATTTTACCATTTTGAATGTTGAAAATACTAAGGTTTTCTGGCAAGTTTTGTAAGTGGTCTAAACTTGTTGTTGTAATAAAGGTTTGGATAGATTGAGAAATGGTTTCTAGTAATTTTAGTTGCCGTGTATTGTCAAGTTCGCTCATAACATCATCAAGCAGTAGTATCGGAGACTCATTGGTAATACTTTCCATTAGCTCAATCTCTGCTAGTTTGATAGAAAGAACAAGGCTACGATGTTGACCTTGGCTTCCAAAACTAGCATCCATACCATTGATATAAAAAGAAATATCATCTCGATGAGGGCCAACTCCAGTATTCTTTTTAAATAAATCTCTGGATCTGCTTTTATCCAAAGCAATTTTAAAGGAACTTGTTAGCTGTTCTTCATTAGTGAAGTTGACAGATGATTGATAAGATATTGACAGTTCTTCTAATTTATTTGAAATTTCTAAGTGTTTTTTTTGGCCAAATTTCTCTAAGTCTTTAATGAATTTTATCCGATGCTTTATAACGCGACAACCATACTCTATTAACTGATCATCTAAGACTGACAGAAATGTTTCATCAATCTTCTGGCTGGATTTTAGGTAGGTATTTCTTTGCTTGAGTATATGGTTGTAGTTTGACAAGTCTGACAAGTAGATTGGTTTAATTTGTCCCAGTTCAATGTCTATAAACTTTCGACGGACAGAAGGTGCTCCTTTAATTAGCTGGAGATCTTCAGGTGCGAAGAGGACAACATTCATATGTCCGATGTAGTCTGATAGGCGAGCTTGTTTTAAGTGATTGACCTTAGTCACACGCCCTTTTGGTGTTAAATCAATTTCTAGAGGGATAGAGCTTGTTTTTTTCTGTAGCAAGCCAGAAAGATGGAGTTGCTCGTTATCAAAATGAATGAGATTTTTATCTGTACGAGTCCGATGACTACGTGTCAAGGCCAAGAAATAGATTGCTTCTAGAATATTAGTTTTTCCTTGTGCATTTTGACCTAGAAAGACATTTAATTTTGGATTGAAATCAATTTTTGCCTCTTTGTAGTTTCGAAAGGTTTTAATTGTTAAATGTTGGAGCCACATGGTTATCTTCCTGGAAAACGTGGAGCTTGCTTGGTTTTAGGTGAAGAAGAAGTTTTTTGTTTTTCTTTCTTGACACCTTTATTCATCTCTTTGACAAGTTTAGCAATTCGCTCTTTCTCAATCTTATCTGCTTGATACTCTTCTTGCTCTTTTAAACTTGGTTTTGTCAAGGTGATGTCAATCTTTAAATCAGGAATGTCAATCGTATCTCCAATACGGATTTTTTTCCCACGTCTACTTTCTAACTCGCCATTAAAGTAAACTTGATGATCTATTAAAAAGGATTTGATAGCACCACCGCTGTGTATAATTCCAAGCTCTTTTAGGAGGGCTTGGAGTGTAATAAATTCTTCAAATAATTTGTATTCCATAATTCACCTCAATCTTTGGTATTATACCATATTTTCCTTGAAATAGCTGAAGGAAAGTTAGCTGAAATGAAAACGGTTTTACTCTTTAAAGCTATAAAGAGAACAAGAAAAATTTTGATTTTCGTGGTATAATAGAACTCTATATGTAAGGAGGTAAGGTATGGAATTAGTGCCTGGAATTTCAGCACATTTTGTTCAATCCAAAAAATTTAAAACAAATAAAATCACTATTCGTTTTACTGCTCCCTTATCTCTTGAGACAATAGCAGGACGCATGTTAAGTGCAAGTATGTTGGAGACGGCAAATCAAACTTATCCCACATCACAAGCATTTCGCAGATACTTGGCAAGTTTATATGGAACAGATATTTCCACAAGTGCTTATCGTAGAGGACAAGCACATATTCTTGACTTAACATTTACCTACGTGCGAGATGAGTTCTTGAGTAAAAAAAATGTCTTGACTTCTCGAATTTTGGAATTAGTAAAACAGACTTTATTTTCCCCCTTAGTTCAAGATGGTGCTTTTGAGCCAGCCTTATTTGAAATTGAAAGAAAACAGTTATTGGCTAGTTTAGCTACTGATATGGATGATTCATTTTATTTTGCTCATAAGGAGTTGGATAGCTTGCTCTTCCATGATGAGCGTCTTCAATTGAGATACAGTGATTTACGAAATAGCATTTCAAATGAGTCTCCAGAAAGTAGCTACACGTGCTTTCAAAATGCTCTGAAGAATGATCGTATTGATTTCTTTTTCTTAGGTGATTTTAATGAAGTAGAAATCACAGAATCGCTGAAGTCATTACCCTTTACAGCTAGAGAGAACGACGTCACTATCCAGTACCATCAATCTTATTCGAATGTCCTAAGAGAGGGAATGGTTCAGAGGAATGTTGGGCAATCTATTTTAGAATTAGGCTATCATTCTCCTATAAAATATGGTGATGATCAGCATTTGCCCATGCTTGTGATGAATGGTTTGTTGGGTGAATTTGCACATTCGAAACTTTTTACAAACGTTCGTGAAAATGCTGGAATAGCCTATACAGTCTCTAGTCAATTGGATTTGTTTAGTGGTCTGTTAAGGATGTATGCGGGTATTGATAGAGAAAATCGAAATCAGGCTAGAAAATTGATGAATCATCAATTGCTAGATCTGAAAAAGGGTAACTTTACAGATTTTGAACTTGAACAAACAAAGGAGATGATTCGACGATCTTTGTTGATGGCTCAAGATAATCAACAGACCTTAGTTGAAAGAGTCTATTTGAATGCTCTATTGGGGAAATCAAGCTTTGATATTGATCGATTGGTGGCAAAATTAGAGAGTGTTGATAAAGAAGCTGTCTGTAAAGCTGCCAACAGTTTGAAGTTACAAGCGATTTACTTTATGGAAGGAGTAGAATGACAAAGGTTACTTTTGAAGAAAAATACTATCCTGCTGTAAAGGAAAGAGTATACAAAACACAATTGTCAAATGGATTGACAGTTTCTTTACTCCCTAAGCAAGATTTCAATGAGGTTTATGGGATTGTAACGGTTCAATTTGGTTCTGTAGATGCAACTTATACAAGCTTGGAAAAAGGTTTATGTCATCATCCAGCAGGAATTGCACATTTTCTTGAACATAAATTGTTTGAACGAGTAAACTCTGAGGATATAATGGCTGCTTTTACTCGATTAGGTGCGGACAGTAATGCCTTTACAAGCTTTACTAAGACCAGCTATCTTTTTTCAACAATTGACCATCTATTAGAGAGTTTAGATTTGCTAGATGAGTTAGTCGGAGATGTTCATTTTACAGAAGAGTCTGTTTTGAGGGAACAGGCTATTATCCAGCAAGAACGAGAAATGTACCAAGATGATCCAGATTCACGTTTGTTTTTTGCAACATTAGCCAACCTTTATCCTGATACTCCTTTAGCAACAGATATTGTTGGAAGTGAAAAATCAATTGCTGAGATTCAAGTTTCAAATTTAAAAGAGAACTTTACAGACTTTTACAAACCTGTCAACATGTCACTGTTTTTAGTTGGAAATATTGATGTAAAAGTTGCTGAGGAATACTTTTCGAAAAAGGAAAAGAAGACTTTAGAACAGTTTACAGTTACAAAAGAGCAACTACCCTTGCAGCCTGTGAAGCAAACAGATAGTCTTCGGATGGAAGTTTCTTCACCCAAACTTGCTGTTGCGATTAGAGGTAATGGGCAAATAACAGAAGCTGAGTCTTATCGTTACAATATTTTATTGAAATTACTATTTACGATGATGTTTGGTTGGACTTCTGATCGTTTTCAAAGGTTATATGAGTCTGGGAAGTTAGATGCGTCATTGTCACTTGAGGTTGAAGTCAACAGTCGCTTTCATTTTGTGATATTGACAATGGATACCAAAGAGCCTGTTTCTCTGTCGCATCAATTTCGGAAAGCGATTCGTCAGTTTAGTAGTGATACGGATATTACAGAGGAACATTTAGATCTTGTTAAGAGTGAGATGTTTGGGGAATTTTTCAGTAGCATGAACTCCTTGGAATTTATTGCAACTCAATACGATCCGATGGATCGCGGAGAAACAATTTTTGATTTTCCGAAAATTTTACAGGAAATTACTTTGGAGGATGTTCTAGAAGCTGGACATCGTTTGATTGATAATGGTGATCTAGTTGATTTTACAATCTTTCCAGCTTAAAAGATGACTAATACTAGAAAGAAGGAATGGTACGTATGAGAAAAAAAACAATTGGCGAGGTTCTACGTTTAGCCAGAATTAACCAGGGATTGAGTCTGGAAGAATTACAGGAAAAAACTGAAATTCAGTTGCATTTTCTAGAAGCTATGGAGGCAGATGATTTTGATCAACTTCCTAGTACCTTCTATGCTCGTTCTTTTTTAAGAAAATATGCCTGGGCAGTAGAGTTAGATGAAAGAATTGTTTTGGATGCCTATGATTCAGGTAGTATGATCACTTATGAAGAGGTAGATGTCGATGAAGAAGACTTGTCTGGTCGCAGACGATCAAATAAGAAAAAAACGTCTTATCTCCCCTTGTTTTATTTCGTCCTATTTGCTTTGTCAATTTTAATTTTTGTCACTTACTATGTTTGGAACTACATCCAAACTCAGCCAAGTCCTTCTTCAGCTAATTATAGTGTTGTGAGCTCGACTAGTTCAACAACCTCATCTAGTTCATCTTCTAGTAGTCAGACGTCTAGCTCGTCTTCTACTACGGAATCAACTATTACAGTGTCAGGCGAAGGAAACCGCATTGAAGCTCGGTATAAAACGAGTAAGGAAACCGCTACTGTTCAACTAGCAGTTTCAGATACAACTAGTTGGATTAGTGTTTCAGGAAGTGAGCTGGAGGGTGGTGTGACACTATCCACAGACAATAAGAATGCAAAAACAACAGTTTCAACTAAGAATCCCGTTACCATTACTTTAGGTGTAGTGAAGGGAGTTACTGTGACTGTGGACAATCAAACGATTGATACTTCGAAGCTGACAACTCAGACTGGAACTGTAACACTTACATTTACTACAGATTAAGGAAAAATCAATGAAAAAAGAACAAATTCCTAATGTATTAACTATTGGTAGAATTCTCTTTATACCTCTCTTTATTCTTATTTTGACTTTGGGCCATTCACAAGGCAGTCATTTGCTGGCAGCGATCATCTTTGCAGTTGCTAGTATAACGGATTATCTTGATGGTTACCTTGCTCGTAAATGGAATGTAGTCAGCAACTTTGGAAAATTTGCAGATCCGATGGCTGATAAGCTGTTGGTTATGTCAGCTTTTATCATGTTGATTGAGTTAGGCATGGCTCCAGCTTGGGTTGTTGCTATTATCATCTGTCGTGAACTTGCGGTGACAGGCTTGCGTTTGTTGCTTGTTGAGACGGGAGGGACAGTTCTAGCAGCAGCGATGCCAGGGAAAATCAAGACCTTTAGTCAGATGTTTGCCATTATCTTTTTGCTCTTACATTGGAATTTAATTGGGCAACTGTTGCTTTATATAGCTTTATTTTTCACTATCTACTCTGGTTATGATTATTTCAAGGGTAGCGCTCATGTATTCAAAGGGACATTTGGTTCGAAATGAAATCGATTATTGAAGTAAAAGATCTGTCTTTTCGTTACAAGGAAGACCAGAATCATTATGATGTTAATAATGTCTCGTTTCACGTGAAACGGGGAGAATGGCTTTCGATTGTAGGTCATAATGGGAGTGGGAAATCGACAACTATCCGTTTGATTGATGGCTTGCTTGAAGCAGAGTCTGGAGAAATCTGGATAGATGGGCAATTGCTGTCCTCTGAGAATGTTTGGAACTTACGCCGTCAAATTGGTATGGTTTTTCAAAATCCAGATAACCAATTTGTGGGGGCGACTGTTGAAGATGATGTTGCCTTTGGTTTAGAAAATCAGGGACTTCCTCGTGAAGAAATGAAGAAGAGAGTGGCTGATTCTTTGGAGTTGGTAGGGATGCTGGACTTTAAGAAGAGAGAACCAGCTCGTTTATCTGGTGGCCAAAAACAACGTGTGGCCATTGCAGGAGTTGTTGCCCTGAGGCCAGCTATTTTAATTCTAGATGAGGCTACAAGTATGTTGGACCCCGAGGGACGACGAGAACTGATTCAGACAGTTCAAGAGATTCGAAAAGACAACCAGATGACAGTCGTCTCCATTACACATGACTTGGAAGAAGTTGCGATGAGTGACCGTGTCTTGGTCATGAAAAAAGGCCAAGTGGAGTCAACCAGCAGCCCAAGAGAACTTTTTTCTCGGGATGATCTTGACCAGATAGGGTTGGATGAGCCTTTTACTAATCAATTGAGAGAATCTTTGAGAGAGACTGGTTATCAGTTGCCGGATGGCTATTTGACAGAAGGAGAGCTAGAGGACAAGTTATGGGAATTACTCTAGAAAATGTGAGCTTTACCTATCAAGAGGGAACTCCCCTATCTTCATCAGCCTTGACTGATGTTTCTTTGACGATTGAGGATGGTTCCTATACAGCTTTAGTAGGGCACACAGGCAGTGGGAAATCAACGATTTTACAGCTTTTAAATGGCCTATTGGTACCAAGTAAGGGTTCTGTTCGAGTTTTCGATACCGTCATTACCCCTACATCAACCAATAAAGAAATTCGTCAGATTCGAAAGCAAGTTGGTCTAGTGTTTCAATTTGCTGAAAATCAGATTTTCGAAGAGACTGTTTTGAAAGATGTTGCATTTGGACCGCAAAATTTTGGAGTTTCTGAGGAAGAGGCCAAGAAAATTGCGCGTGAAAAGTTAGCCTTGGTAGGCATCGATGAGTCACTCTTTGAGCGCAGTCCTTTTGAACTTTCGGGTGGTCAGATGAGACGTGTGGCTATAGCAGGTATGCTAGCCATGGAGCCAACTGTCTTGGTTTTGGATGAGCCTACAGCAGGGCTAGATCCTTTGGGCAGAAAAGAATTGATGACCTTGTTTAAAGAACTCCACCTTTCTGGAATGACAATCGTTCTAGTAACGCATTTGATGGATGACGTAGCTGCATATGCTGATCAGGTCTATGTTATGGAAAAGGGGCGTTTGGTCAAAAGTGGCAAACCGAGCGAAGTTTTCCAAGATGTAGCCTCTATGGAAAAAGTGCAGTTAGGTGTGCCTAAAATCACAGCCTTTTGTAAACGTTTGGCAGATAGAGGTGTAGCTTTTAAAAAACTGCCAATCAAGATAGAGGAGTTTAAGGAGTCGCTAAATGGATAGTATGATTTTAGGGCGTTATATACCGGGGGATTCCATCATTCATCGCTTGGATCCCCGTAGCAAATTGCTCGCTATGATCCTGTTGATTTTGATTGTATTTTGGGCCAATAATCCCCTCACCAATGTCATTCTGTTTGTAGCGACAGGTACATTTATCGCTTTGTCAGGCGTTTCCCTCTCATTTTTCGTTCAGGGATTAAAATCCATGTTCTTCTTGATTGCTTTTACGACTCTTTTTCAGCTCTTTTTCATTTCAAGTGGAAATGTCCTATTTGAGTTTTCTTTTATAAGAATAACGGATTATGCTTTGCAACAAGCAGGAATCATTTTCTGTCGTTTTGTGTTGATTATTTTCTTTTCAACCTTGCTAACCTTAACGACCATGCCTTTGAGTCTGGCAGCTGCAGTTGAAGCTCTTTTAGCACCGCTGAAACGCGTGAAAGTTCCCGTTCATGAAATTGGTCTCATGTTATCAATGAGTTTGCGTTTTGTTCCAACCTTGATGGATGACACAACGAGAATTATGAATGCTCAAAAAGCTCGTGGAGTTGACTTTGGCGAAGGTAGCATCGTTCAAAAAGTAAAGGCTATGATTCCGATTTTAATTCCTCTTTTTGCGACGAGCTTAAAGCGTGCAGATTCATTGGCAATAGCCATGGAAGCGCGTGGTTATCAGGGAGGAAAGGGTAGAAGTCAGTATAGACAGTTGAGATGGAGTCAAAAGGATACACTGGCAATTCTTGTGATTTTGGTACTGGGATGTTTCTTATTTTTCTTAAAATCTTAGCAGGTTTGTAGGATTGATAAGAAGCTCACAGTAGCAGGTTTTTAGTATAAAGGTAGGAATATGAACCGTTTTAAAAAATCAAAATATCTAATCATCGTTTTTGTCACAGTTCTGGCAGTTTCTGTACTATTAGTGACAACCTATTCAAGCGCTATTGTGACGAAACTAGGAGATGGGATTTCCTTGGTAGATAGAATTGTTCAAAAACCCTTTCAGTGGTTTGATACTTTCAAATCAGATTTGGGACATTTGACGCAGACTTACAATGAAAACGAAAGTCTAAAAAAACAGCTTTATCAACTAGAGGTGGAGTCTAATCAATCAGAAAGTTTAAAAAATGAAAATGAACAATTACGTCAGTTGCTGGATATGAAGTCAAAATTGCAGGCTACAAAAACCATTGCAGCAGATGTGATTATGCGAGCTCCAGTATCTTGGAAACAAGAGTTGACAATTGATGCGGGAAGTTCAAAAGGAGCTTCTGAAAATATGTTGGCTATTGCAAACGGGGGTTTGATTGGTAGTGTTTCAAAGGTGGAGGATCATTCAACAACGATCAACCTATTGACAAACACCGAAAATTCAGACAAAATTTCTGTTAAAATCCTGCATGGTTCTACTGAAATTTACGGGATTATCGTTGGTTATGATAAGGAGTCAGAACTGCTTAAAATTAGCCAATTAAATAGTAACAGTGACATTAGCGCAGGAGACAAGGTGACTACAGGGGGGCTCGGAAACTTTAATGTTAAGGATATTCCTGTTGGAGAGGTTGTTGCTACAACACACAGCAGTGATTATCTAACAAAGGAAGTAACAGTAAAGTTAAGTGCTGACACCAAAAATCTTCATGTGGTTGAGTTAGTGGGGAATTAGCAATGAGACTGTTAAAACAAATTGGTATTTTCTTTTTACTCCCTTTTGTCGTACTAATTGATGCACATATTGGACAATTAGCGGGATCCTTCTTCCCTCACTTTCATTTAGCAAGTCATTTTTTGTTTTTATTTCTCTTGTTTGAGACAATTGAGGTTTCAGAATATCTCTATCTAGCTTATTGCTGTATAGTGGGTTTGGTGTACGATATCTATTTTTTCCACTTGATAGGAATTGCGACACTTCTATTTATCTTGATAGGAGCTTCGCTCCATAAATTTAATAGTGTAATTTTGCTAAACCGTTGGACAAGAATGTTAACAATAGTTGTGATGAGTTTCCTATTTGATATGGGGAGCTACCTCCTTGCTCTTGCTATGGGATTGACAGTAGAATCGATGCCAGTTTTCATCGTCTACAGCCTTGTCCCATCAATGATTTTAAACTTTTTATGGATGCTTATTTTCCAATATATTTTTGAAAAATGTTATCTATAAGAAAGAAATAAAAATGTAACAAAGGCGTAATATTTATTATGTCTTTTTTTGGTATACTAGTAATGTCTTAAATAGAAGGAGTATCTACACAATATGAAGAAAAAAATCTTAGCGTCACTTTTATTAAGTACAGTATTAGTGTCTCAAGCGGCAGTATTGACAACTGTCCACGCTGAAACAACTGATGAAAAGATTGCTGCTCAAGATAGTAAGATTAGTAATTTGACATCTCAACAAAAAGAAGCTCAAAAACAAGTAGATGAAATCCAAACGCAAGTTACAGCTATCCAAACTCAACAAACGAACTTGGAAGCTGAGAACGAAACTCTACAAGCTGAATCTAAAAAACTTGAAGGAGAAATTACAGAGCTTTCTAAGAATATTGTTGCTCGTAATGAATCTTTGGAGAAACAAGCACGTAGCGCACAAACAAACGGTGCCGCAACTAGCTACATCAATACAATTGTAAACTCAAAATCAATTACGGAAGCTATTTCACGTGTTGCAGCAATGAGCGAGATTGTATCAGCTAACAACAAAATGTTGGAACAACAGAAAGCTGATAAGAAATCTATCGCTGAAAAACAGGTTGCAAATAATGAAGCAATCAACACTGTCATTGCGAACCAACAAACGCTTGCAGACGATGCACAAGCATTGACAACAAAACAAGCAGAGTTGAAAGTTGCTGAGTTAAACCTTGCTACAGAGAAAGCTACTGCAGAAAGTGATAAAGCTACTTTATTGGAACAAAAAGCAGCAGCTGAAGCAGAAGCAAAAGCGGCAGCTGAAGCAGAAGCGGCATATAAAGCACGTCAAACAAGCCAACAACAATCGGTTGTTGCTTCTGGAAATACAACACTTTCAGATCAAGTGCAAGCAACTTCAAGCTCTTCATCAGATGATGATTCAAGCTACACTCCGGTACCTGCACCGACTCCAACAAGACAGCGTCCAACATACAGTACAAATGCTTCAAGTTATCCAACTGGTGAATGTACTTGGGGAGCTAAAACATTAGCACCTTGGGCTGGAGATTACTGGGGTAACGGAGCGCAGTGGGCTACAAGTGCAGCAGCTGCAGGATTCCGTACTGGATCAACTCCACAAGTTGGTGCGATTGCATGTTGGAATGACGGTGGATATGGACACGTAGCGGTTGTTACAGCAGTTTCATCATCAACTAGCATTCAAGTATCAGAATCAAACTATGGTGGAGATCGTACAATCGGTAACAAACGTGGATGGTTCAACCCAACTACAACTTCTGAAGGTTACGTAACATACATCTATCCAAACTAATGAATGAAACGAAGAGGCTCGATTTGAGCCTCTTTTATTATTTTTTATCGGAAGCAAGGCCGAAATCTATCAAAACCACTTGAAAATATGGCTAAAATGTGATAAAATGAAACTTGTCGTGTAAACGATAATACTCATTCTTGATGAATTGTGAAACTGTTGCCCTCGGGTCGTTTTGCAAGTTGAAGTCGAGGAGAGGAAAAAAACAAAAAGGAGAAATACTCATGGCAGTAATTTCAATGAAACAACTTCTTGAGGCTGGTGTACACTTTGGTCACCAAACTCGTCGCTGGAACCCTAAGATGGCTAAGTACATCTTCACTGAGCGTAACGGAATCCACGTTATCGACTTGCAACAAACTGTAAAATACGCTGACCAAGCATACGACTTTATGCGTGATGCGGCAGCTAACGATGCAGTTGTATTGTTTGTTGGTACTAAAAAACAAGCTGCTGACGCTGTTAAAGAAGAAGCAGAACGTTCAGGTCAATACTACATCAACCACCGTTGGTTGGGTGGAACTCTTACTAACTGGGGAACTATCCAAAAACGTATTGCTCGTTTGAAAGAAATCAAACGTATGGAAGAAGAAGGAATCTTCGACGTTCTTCCTAAGAAAGAAGTTGCACTTCTTAACAAACAACGTGCACGTCTTGAAAAATTCTTGGGTGGTATCGAAGACATGCCTCGTATCCCAGATGTAATGTACGTAGTTGACCCACATAAAGAACAAATCGCTGTTAAAGAAGCTAAAAAATTGGGTATCCCAGTTGTAGCGATGGTTGACACAAACACTGATCCAGACGATATCGATGTAATCATCCCAGCTAACGATGACGCTATCCGCGCTGTTAAATTGATCACAGCTAAATTGGCTGACGCTATCATCGAAGGACGTCAAGGTGAAGATGCAGCAGCAGTTGAAGCAGAATTTGCAGCTTCAGAAGCTCAAGCAGACTCAATCGAAGAAATCGTTGAAGTTGTAGAAGGCGACAACGCTTAATTCATATAAATAGTAATTACCTAGGAGGGCGGGGCCTAGCCCAGCTCTCCTATTTTTAAAAAATATAGGAGAATCAAAATGGCAGAAATTACAGCTAAACTTGTAAAAGAGTTGCGTGAAAAATCTGGTGCCGGTGTTATGGACGCTAAAAAAGCGCTTGTAGAAACAGACGGTGACATCGAAAAAGCGATTGAATTGCTTCGCGAAAAAGGTATGGCGAAGGCAGCTAAGAAAGCTGACCGCGTTGCTGCAGAAGGTTTGACTGGTGTATTTGTTAATGGTAACGTTGCAGCAGTAGTTGAAGTAAATGCTGAAACTGACTTCGTTGCGAAAAACGCTCAATTCGTTGACTTGGTAAACGCAACAGCTAAAGTAATTGCTGAAGGAAAACCAGCGAACAACGAAGAAGCTCTTGCTTTGACAATGCCTTCAGGTGAAACTCTTGAAGCTGCATATGTATCTGCAACAGCTACAATCGGTGAAAAAATCTCATTCCGTCGTTTTGCTTTGCTTGAAAAAACAGATGCGCAACACTTTGGAGCATACCAACACAATGGTGGACGTATCGGTGTTATCTCTGTAATCGAAGGTGGAGACGAAGCGCTTGCTAAACAAATCTCAATGCACATTGCTGCGATGAAACCAACAGTTCTTTCTTACAAAGAATTGGATGAGCAATTCGTTAAAGATGAGTTGGCACAATTGAACCACGTAATCGACCAAGATAACGAAAGCCGTGCAATGGTTGGTAAACCAGCTCTTCCACACTTGAAGTATGGATCAAAAGCACAATTGACTGATGAAGTGATTGCTCAAGCTGAAGCTGACATCAAAGCTGAGTTGGCTGCAGAAGGCAAACCAGAAAAAATTTGGGACAAAATCATCCCAGGTAAAATGGACCGCTTCATGCTTGACAACACTAAAGTTGACCAAGCATACACACTTCTTGCACAAGTATACATCATGGATGACAGCAAGACAGTTGAAGCTTACCTTGAATCAGTAAATGCTTCAGTAGTTGAGTTCGCTCGCTTTGAAGTTGGTGAAGGTATCGAGAAAGCTGCAAACGACTTTGAAGCAGAAGTTGCAGCTACAATGGCAGCAGCCTTGAATAACTAATAGAAAAGGAAGCAAATTGCTTCCTTTTTCTTTTGGTCTAGAGAGTAGGCTCTATATGAGTAAACAAAAAGCCCTTTAAAAGGGCTAAGTGTATTTAGGAGGCTACACTTCAAATTCATAGAGTGCTGTAGACAAATAACGTTCGCCGTTATCTGGTGCTAAAGCAAGGACTTTCTTACCTGTACCTAATTTCTTGGCAACTTCAATTGCCCCGTAAATCGCTGCAGCTGAAGAAATCCCAACAAGGAAGCCTTCTTTTCCACCAATTTCACGGCCAAGTGCTAAAGCATCATCTGACGTTACGCGGACGATACCGTCATAGGCTTCTGTATCAAGTGTTTGAGGAATAAATCCAGCTGAGATGCCTTGAATTTTGTGGGGTCCTGGTTTTTCACCAGACAAGATAGCTGACTCGTCTGCCTCAACTGCATAAACTTGAATGTTTGAATTTGCTGCTTTAAGAGCGTGAGAGACACCTGAGATCGTTCCACCAGTACCAACACCACCCACAAAAGCATCTAGTCCATCAGAACCGAAAGCAGCCAGTATTTCAGCTCCTGTTGTTCTTTCGTGTACTTCTGGATTAGCTGGATTATTAAATTGGAGTGGAAGGAAGCCGTCACGTTCAGCGGCGATTTCCTGAGCTTTGGCAATGGCCCCTTTCATTCCTTCGCTACCAGGAGTGAGGACGAGTTCAGCACCATAGGCTTGGATAATTTTACGGCGTTCCACACTCATCGTTTCAGGCATGACGATAACAACTTTATATCCTTTAGCAGCACCGACCCATGAAAGACCGATACCAGTGTTTCCACTCGTTGCTTCAACAATAGTAGCGCCCGGTTTTAGAATACCATCTTGTTCTGCTTTTTCAATCATGCTAAGGGCAATACGGTCTTTAACTGAAGATCCTGGGTTAAAGGCTTCTAGTTTAACATAGACGTCTGCAGCACCCTCTGGAACAATGTTGTTAAGTTTAACAATCGGTGTTTGTCCAATTAGTTCAGTGATATTATTATAAATAGTCATAGATATACCTCTTTGTATAAGATGATACTAGTATAACGCGCTCAAGGCTATTTGTAAAATATAGAAATCCTATCAAAGTGATAGGATTTTTTTATATCAAAGGTCTAAGCCATTAATTTTTAATCGATTGTGATAAGCCAATTCTAATAAATAGGTGTAAAGCGGAAGGATGTCCGTTTTTTTAGGGAATTCAAATTTATGGAAACTCAGATGCTCATTATGTGCTTTTAGAAAGATATTTTCTAAATAAGCGATCGTAATCTCACTATCATCTATACCTGCTCCAGCAGTTTCCATTTCAACGTTTACAATGTTCATCAAAAAGAGTGACTTAACAGACGTCTTGCGACCAGTGGCGCCTTGCTTATCTGTAAAGATGATACGGATATTTGTAAAGATAATTGAATCTCGAATAAGTTTATACCCACTTTGAATTTCTTCATCCTCTAGTAGATATTGTCCATATTCTTTGATAAGAGTCTCTTTGTTTTCCTCGCTAAAATTTCCAGCAAGTCCTTGAATAAATTTTCCAAACGCCATGTATTTCTCCTTTATTTACACTAAGTTTACAGGAACTTCAACTTCTCGTAAACCTTGATCCGTTAAAGTAACCTTTCCATTAAAGAACTCAACAAGAGCAGCTTTGATATTTTCTTTCTCTTCCTTATTAACATAGATCATTGTATCAACTTGATCTGTAAAATTTGTCTCGAGTTCTAAGAGTTTATGCTCTCTAAGGAAATTGCCATATTCTTGATACTGAGCGTAAGACATCTGAATGGCTATGCCAGCCTGTTCTTTGATTTCAATAATGCCAATTTCTTTAACAGCCAAGGCTACGCTACCTGCATAGGCACGGATCAAACCACCAGCACCTAGTTTGATGCCACCAAAGTAGCGGGTAACTACTACACAGACATTGGTAAGATTATGATTTTCTAAGACTCCAAGCATAGGGACTCCAGCAGTACCACTAGGCTCTCCATCATCACTCGTGCGCTTGATTTCACTTCGTTCTCCTACAATAAAAGCAGAGCAGTTATGGGTGGCTTTATAGTGTTCTTTTTTGATGGTAGTTATGAAGTCACGAGCCTCTTCTTCGCTATAAACACGCTTGACATGACAGATAAATCGAGATTTTTTGATTTCTTCTTGGACCTGCCCATCCTCTTTAATTGTTCTAAATTCCATGATTTAATTGTACTAAAAAAACACCTAAAGTGCTAGATTTTTACGAATATTAAAGTATGAAAGTAAATCCAAATTATCTCGGTCGGTTGTTTACTGAGAAAGAATTAACTGAAGAAGAACGACAGGTAGCAGTGAGACTGCCAGCAATGAGAAAAGAGAAGGGGAAACTGTTTTGTCAACGTTGTAATAGTTCGATTCTAGAAGAATGGTATTTGCCTATCGGCGTCTACTATTGTAGGGAGTGTTTGCTGATGAAGCGAGTCAGGAGTGATCAAGCCTTATACTATTTTTCGCAGGAAGATTTTCCTA
Organism: Streptococcus sp. C300; assembly: GCF_000187645.1. Classification (GTDB taxonomy): domain Bacteria; phylum Bacillota; class Bacilli; order Lactobacillales; family Streptococcaceae; genus Streptococcus; species Streptococcus oralis_CQ. The sequence continues at coordinate 958,323 of NZ_GL732466.1, read as the reverse complement.
AGCAAGATGTTCTCAAATGGCGTGGTCAGTTAACCCCTTTTCAGGAAAAGGTATCAGAGGGGTTGGTTCGAGCAGTCGAAAAGAAAGAACCGACTTTAGTTCATGCTGTGACAGGTGCTGGAAAGACAGAGATGATCTATCAAGTTGTAGCTAAAGTGATTGATGATGGTGGTGCAGTTTGTTTGGCCAGTCCTCGAATTGATGTATGTTTAGAACTGTATAAGCGACTGCAGAATGACTTTGCTTGCGATATAGCGCTACTCCATGGCGAATCAGAGCCCTATTTTCGAACTCCCTTAGTAATTGCAACAACTCATCAGTTATTAAAATTTTATCATGCTTTTGATTTGTTGATAGTGGATGAGGTAGATGCCTTTCCTTATGTTGACAACTCTATGCTTTACTATGCTGTAAAGAATAGTGTAAAGGAAGATGGATTAAGGATATTCCTTACAGCAACTTCTACAGATGAGTTAGATAGGAAGGTTCGCACAGGAGAATTAAAACGATTAAGCTTGCCAAGACGGTTTCATGGAAATCCTTTGATTATTCCTAAACCTGTCTGGTTATCGGATTTTAATCGCTGTTTAGAGAAAAACCAATTGTCAACCAAGTTAAAGACCTATATTGAGAAACAGAGAAGAACAGGTTATCCTCTGCTGATTTTTGCATCAGAGATTAAGAAAGGCGAAAAACTAAAAGAAATCTTGAAGGAGCAGTACCCGAATGAGAATATCGGCTTTGTGTCTTCTGTGACAGAAGACCGATTAGAGCAGGTGCAAGCTTTTCGAGATGGAGAACTAACAATACTGATCAGTACGACAATCTTGGAACGTGGGGTTACCTTCCCTTGTGTGGATGTTTTCGTAGTAGAAGCTAATCATCGTCTCTTTACCAAGTCTAGTTTGATTCAGATTGGAGGGCGAGTTGGACGCAGTATGGATAGACCAACTGGTGAGTTGCTCTTCTTTCATGATGGATTAAATGCTTCCATCAAAAAGGCAATCAAGGAAATCAAGCAGATGAATAAGGAGGCAGGGTTATGAACTGTTTATTATGTGGCCAGACTACAAAGAGTGAGCTGACTTTTAGCAGTCTCTTCCTTTTGAAGGATGACTGCAGTTATCTTTGCTCAGCTTGTGCTTCTAGTTTTGAGAAGATTGGTGAGAATTATTGCCCAAACTGTATGAAAACAGGCATGTCAACCAGGTGTCAAGATTGTAAACTTTGGTGTAAAGAAGGAATTCAGGTTGATCATAAGGCAATCTTTACCTATAATCAAGCTATGAAAGACTTTTTCAGTCAATATAAGTTTGATGGTGATTTTTTGCTTAGAAAAGTGTTTGCTTCCGTTCTTGCTGAGGAGCTGAAAAAGTATAGAGGTTATCAATTTGTTGTAATTCCCCTAAGTCCTGAAAGATTGCTTGAGAGGGGGTTCAACCAAGTTGAGGGTTTGGTTGAGGCAGCAGGCTTTTCTTTTAAAGATATATTAGGAAAAAGAGAAGAGAGTGCTAGTTCTTCTAAAAGCCGTTTGGAAAGGTTAGCTACTGAAATTCCATTTTTTATTAAAGATGGGATCTCACTTCCTAAGAAGATTTTGCTGATTGATGACATCTATACAACAGGGGCAACTGTGAATCGTGTAAAACGACTTTTGGAAGAAGCGGGTGCTTTGGAAGTTAAAACTTTTTCCCTTGTAAGATGAGGAAAAAATTTGCAAAATGAAAATGAAAGCGTTATAATATAGTTAGAAAAACAAAAATGTTTAGAAAGAAGGTACTTATATGATTAAATATAGTATCCGTGGTGAAAACCTAGAAGTAACAGAAGCAATTCGTGATTATGTAGTTTCTAAACTCGAAAAGATCGAAAAGTATTTTCAACCTGAGCAGGAGTTGGATGCACGTGTGAACTTGAAAGTTTACCGTGAAAAAACAGCAAAGGTTGAAGTAACAATTCCGCTTGGATCTATCACTCTTCGTGCTGAAGATATTTCTCAAGATATGTATGGTTCTATCGATCTTGTAACAGATAAAATTGAACGTCAGATTCGTAAAAATAAAACTAAAATCGAACGTAAGAATAAAAACAAAGTTGCGACAAGTCAACTCTTTACAGACGCTCTAGTTGAAGATGCAAATGTTGTGCAACCAAAAGTCGTTCGTTCAAAACAAATTGATTTGAAGCCAATGGATTTAGAAGAAGCCCTTCTCCAAATGGATTTATTGGGACATGATTTCTTTATCTATGTAGATGTGGAAGATCAAACAACTAATGTTTTGTATCGCCGTGAAGATGGTGAAGTCGGTTTGTTAGAAGTGAAAGAATCATAAAATAGAATTTTTAAAGTGGTTTACACCAGTGTAAACCACTTTTGTATTGCATCATTATAAAAGGTATAAATGGGGACAGTTATGAAAGACGTGGTGATTGTTTCAGCAGTGCGAACTCCAATAGGCTCCTTTGGAGGAAGTTTGAAGAATGTTTCAGCTGTTGATTTGGGAGCGTTGGTTATTAAGAGTGCTTTGGAAAAAGCCAATGTCAAACCAGAGCTAGTAGATGAAGTGATTATGGGGAATGTCCTAGGCGCAGGTTTAGGTCAAAACGTAGCTCGTCAAATGAGCGTTCATGCAGGACTCCCTGAATTTACTCCAGCCTTTACTATCAACAAGGTTTGTGGTTCCGGTTTGAAGGCAGTGCAGTTGGCTGCTCAAGCGATTCGATGTGGCGATGCAGATATTATCGTAGCTGGTGGTGCAGAAAACATGAGTCAGGCGCCATACGTTTTGCCAAGTTTCCGTTGGGGTGGCCGTATGGGAGATTCAAAAGTGGTAGATACTATGATTAAGGACGGTTTGTCTGATGCCTTTAACGAATACCATATGGGGATTACAGCTGAAAATGTGGCTGAAGAATATGGTATCAGTCGAGAAGAACAAGATGCTCTTGCTTTAGAGTCACAAAAACGTGCAGTGGCGGCTATAGAATCTGGTCGCTTTAAAGAAGAGATTGTGCCAGTTGTCATTCCTCAACGCAAAGGTGATCCGATCGTTTTTGATACAGATGAATATCCTAGAAAAGATGCTAGCTTAGAGAGTTTGTCTAAGCTAGATCCTGTTTTCAAAAAAGACGGTTCTGTCACAGCGGGAAATGCTTCCGGTATCAATGACGGGGCAGCGGCTGTCTTGGTCATGAGTGCTGAAAAAGCGGAAGAATTAGGACTCTCAGTGATTGCTCGCATTTGTTCGTATGCAAGTGCAGGTTTGGACCCTAAGATGATGGGATGTGGGCCGATTTATGCGACTCGCAAGGCTCTTGAAAAAGGCAATTTGACAGTTGATGATCTCGACTTGATTGAGTCAAATGAAGCCTTTGCTGCCCAGGCTTGTGTGGTTGGGAAAACACTTGGCTTTAACACAGATATTGTCAATGTCAATGGTGGCGCCATTGCTCTTGGTCACCCAATTGGAGCTTCCGGTTGCCGTATCCTAGTGACACTGGTACATGAGATGATGAAACGTGATGCTAAAACTGGGTTAGCAACTCTCTGTATCGGAGGAGGGATGGGGACTGCCCTTATCGTGGAACGTTAGGTGTTAATGATTTGAACACGTGGGTAGGAGGGTGATGATTCCCTCCTCTTTTTGTGTCTGAAGTTAGAGAAATGAAGGGCTTGCATCTTTTAAAGGGTCGCTTTTTAAGGGCATTTGTGATATAATAATGCGCAAGAGGTTTAGAATGAAAAAAAATAATTTAATCCCGTTTTCTGCAGTCTTGCTAGGACTTGCAACTTTCGGAATCTTAACTTTGCTGATTATTTTTTCACATAATCTTGCTGTAACAATCACTGTTTTGTTTTTATTTGTACTTCTTTATCTGTTTTTGTTTGTATGGCAAAAGAAACAGTATGAAAAGAGCGAAATTGAACAAATCCAATATGTAAATCACCAAGCCGAAAATAGCTTGAGTACTTTGCTTGATCAAATGCCGGTGGGAGTCCTGAAATTAGACCTATCAAGCGGAGAAGTGGAATGGTTTAATCCTTATGCTGAGCTGATTTTAACTACTGAAGAAGGCGAAATTGATGTTGAGTTAATTCAAACCATCATCAAGGCTTCTGTTGGGAATCCAGGTTCGTATGCTACCTTGGGCGAAACACGATATGCTGTTCATATGGACAAGGCTTCGGGTGTTTTGTATTTCTTTGATGTTTCTGGGGAGTACGAAGCGACTGTCGAATTGGTAACTAGTCGTCCAGTCATTGGGGTCATCTCAGTGGATAATTACGATGATTTGGAGGATGCGACGTCTGACTCTGATATCAGCCATATCAATAGCTTTGTAGCTAATTTTGTTTCAGAATTTGCAAGTAAGTATGCTATGTTCTCTCGCCGTGTGGGGATGGATCGTTTTTATGTATTCACAGATTACACAGTACTAGAGGAATTGATGAATGATAAATTCTCTGTTATTGATAGTTTCCGAGAAGAATCAAAACAGAGGCAGCTAGCCCTAACTTTAAGTATGGGATTTTCTTATGGTGATGGAAACCATGAAGAGATAGGGAAAATTGCCTTGCTCAACTTGAACTTAGCAGAAGTTCGCGGTGGTGACCAGGTGGTGGTCAAGGAAAATAACGAAACCAAGAATCCTGTCTACTTTGGTGGAGGAACTGCTGCATCTATCAAACGTACTCGTACACGTACCAGAGCCATGATGACAGCCATTTCTGATAAGATTCGAAGTGTTGACCAAGTTTTTGTAGTCGGTCATAAAAATCTAGATATGGATGCTTTGGGCTCTGCTGTTGGTATGCAGTTGTTTGCAAGTAATATTATTGAGAACAGTTATGCTGTCTATGATGCAGACCATATGCCAGCAGATATCGAACGTGCTATTCAGTTCTTGAAGAAGGAAGATGTCACGAAGCTTTTATCTCTTACAGATGCGATGAAGTTAGTTACAAACCGTTCATTATTGATTCTGGTGGATCATTCCAAGACGGCTTTGACCTTGTCAAAAGATTTTTATGATTTGTTCACTCAAACTATTGTTATTGACCATCATAGACGTGATCAGGATTTCCCAGAGAATGCAGTCATCACCTATATTGAAAGTGGGGCAAGTAGTGCCAGTGAGCTGGTCACAGAATTGATTCAGTTCCAAAATTCTAAGAAAAATCGTTTGAGTCGTATGCAGGCCAGTGTTTTGATGGCTGGTATGATGCTGGATACCAAGAATTTCACATCTCGCGTGACGAGTCGAACCTTTGATGTGGCTAGCTATCTGAGAACACGGGGAAGTGACAGTATTGCTATCCAGGAGATTGCTGCGACAGATTTTGAAGAGTACCGTGAGGTAAATGAACTCATTTTACAAGGTCGTAAGTTAGGTTCAGATATCTTGATTGCCCAAGCTAGGGACTCAATGTCTTATGACACAGTTGTTATCAGTAAGGCTGCCGATGCTATGCTGGCTATGTCTGGCATTGAAGCCAGCTTCGTTCTGGCAAAAAATACACAAGGATTTATTTCTATCTCGGCTCGAAGTCGTAGTAAAATCAATGTGCAACGTATTATGGAAGAGCTGGGTGGTGGTGGTCACTTTAATCTAGCAGCTGCGCAAATCGAGGATATGAGTTTGTCGGAAGCAGGAGAAAAATTGACTCAACTAATCCTGGAAGAACTAAAGGAAAAGGAGAAAGAAGAATGAAAGTAATCTTTTTAGCAGATGTTAAAGGAAAAGGAAAAAAAGGCGAAATTAAGGAAGTGCCAACTGGCTATGCTCAAAACTTCCTGATTAAAAAGAATTTGGCCAAGGAAGCGACTGCTCAAGCAGTGGGTGAGTTGCGTGGAAAACAAAAATCAGAAGAAAAGGCTCATGCTGAAATGATTGCTGAAGCAAAAGCCATCAAGGCTAAGCTAGAAGCAGAAGAAACGGTTGTAGAGTTTGTTGAAAAGGTTGGACCAGATGGTCGTACATTTGGATCCATCACCAACAAGAAGATTGCAGAAGAATTGCTTAAGCAATTTGGTATCAAGATTGACAAACGCAATATTCAAGTGCAAGCACCAATTCGAGCAGTAGGTTTGATTGATGTACCAGTGAAGATCTACCAAGATGTTACAAGTATCATCAATCTTCGTGTAAAAGAAGGTTAAGTTTACAACTTCTTGACAAGATTGTAAAAGGAAGGAAAGTCGGATGGCAGAAGTAGAGGAACTGCGAGTTCAACCTCAGGATATTTTAGCAGAACAATCTGTTCTGGGAGCTATTTTTATAGATGAGAGTAAGCTCGTTTTTGTCCGAGAATACATTGATTCTCGTGACTTCTTTAAGTATGCTCATCGGTTGATTTTCCAAGCGATGGTAGATTTGTCGGATCGTGGGGAAGCGATTGATGCGACGACGGTTCGGACGATTTTGGATAGTCAAGGGGATCTCCAAAATATTGGTGGCTTGTCTTACCTTGTTGAAATTGTCAACTCTGTACCAACTTCAGCTAATGCAGAATATTATGCTAAAATCGTAGCTGAAAAGGCTATGCTACGTCGCTTGATTTCCAAGTTGACAGAGTCTGTCAACCAAGCTTATGAGGCTTCTAAGCCTGCAGATGAAATCATTGCTCAGGCTGAAAAGGGGCTCATTGATGTTAGCGAAAATGCCAATCGTAGTGGGTTCAAGAACATCCGTGATATTCTAAATATCAACTTTGGGAACCTAGAAGTTCGGTCACAACAAACAACGGATATCACAGGTATTGCAACGGGCTACCGTGATTTGGACCATATGACGACAGGTCTTCATGAGGAGGAGTTAATTATCCTAGCGGCGCGACCAGCGGTTGGTAAGACGGCCTTTGCCTTGAACATTGCTCAGAACATCGGGACTAAGTTGGACAAGACGGTTGCTATCTTTTCGCTAGAAATGGGTGCAGAAAGCCTAGTAGACCGTATGCTGGCAGCAGAAGGTTTGGTGGAGTCTCATTCTATCCGTACTGGTCAATTGACTGATGAGGAGTGGCAAAAATATACCATTGCTCAAGGGAATCTAGCCAACGCGAGTATCTATATTGATGATACGCCAGGGATTCGGATCACGGAAATTCGTTCGCGTTCACGTAAACTGGCTCAAGAAACAGGCAATCTAGGCTTGATTTTGATCGACTACCTACAGCTTATCACAGGTACTGGTCGTGAGAACCGCCAACAAGAAGTCTCTGAAATTTCTCGTCAGTTGAAAATTCTAGCTAAGGAATTGAAGGTTCCAGTCATTGCTCTCAGTCAGTTATCTCGTGGAGTGGAACAGCGTCAGGATAAGAGACCAGTCTTGTCTGATATTCGTGAATCGGGTTCTATCGAGCAGGATGCGGATATCGTAGCCTTTCTATACCGTGATGACTACTACGATCGTGCGGGTGAAGAAGAGGAAGGAATTCCAAATAACAAGGTTGAGGTTATCATCGAGAAAAACCGTAGTGGAGCTCGTGGAACGGTGGAATTGATTTTCCAAAAAGAATACAATAAATTTTCAAGTATCTCAAAGAGGGAGGCATAAGATGTCAGATGCATTTACAGATGTAGCCAAGATGAAAAAAATCAAAGAAGAGATCAAGGCGCATGAGGGACAAGTCGTTGAAATGACTTTGGAGAATGGCCGTAAGCGCCAAAAAAATAGATTGGGTAAGCTAATTGAGGTGTATCCATCTCTATTTATCGTTGAATTTGGGGATGTTGAAGGAGACAAACAAGCCAATGTCTACGTTGAATCCTTCACCTACTCAGATATCTTGACAGAAAAGAACTTGATTCGCTATCTAGACTAAGAATCCTAAAATGAAGTGAGCTTTGCTCACTTTTTTCTTTTTCTCCCGAATAGTATAAACGAGGGTAACCTCGGAAATATATATTATTAAGGAGAATGAATGACGTTTTTTAAATCAGGAGTTAAGAAGAGTGGATATACTCAGTTGGGTGTAGGGCTGGCTACTTTGTTTGTTACGAGTACCTTTTTGTTTGGTGGAGAATCGGTTCAGGCCGATAGTGTAGCGCGTGGAGATGACTATCCGCTTCACTACAAAAATGGTAGTGTTGAAATCGATCAGTGGCGAATGTATTCTCGCCAGTGTACCTCTTTTGCGGCCTTTCGTTTGAGTAGTGTAAATGGCTTTGAGATTCCTCCTGCCTACGGAAATGCGAATGAATGGGGACATCGTGCAAGGCGAGAAGGCTACCGTGTGGATACTAAGCCAGAAGTTGGGGCTATTGCTTGGTCGACAGAAGGATATTATGGGCACGTGGCCTGGGTATCAAATGTATCAGGGGATACGATTGAAATCGAAGAGTATAACTATGGGGTTCGAGAAAAGTATAACCGTCGAAAAGTCAAGGCTAGTTCGATGACAGGTTTTATTCATTTCAAGGATTTATCTACTAGCCATAGTGCGGGTGAGAATGCTCGTAGCTCAGAGCTTCCGTCTAGTGGGACAATAGTATTCACGGGGAAATCACCTATTATGGACCAACCGTCAAGTACAGGAAAGGTTATTGACTACTATTATGCTGGTGAGAGTGTGAGTTATGATCAAGTTCTTGAAAAGGATGGTTATAAGTGGATTGGTTATTTGTCTTATAGCGGTTCTAGAAGATATGTGCAGTATGCAGAGTTAAGAAATACAGAGAATGGATGGAAAAAAGAAGGAGGGAGTTGGTATTACAGAGAGAATGGTAAGCTAGCGACAGGATGGAAAAAAGTTAACGGCAATTGGTATCATTTAAAAGAAAATGGGGCCATGTCAACTGGATGGATTAAGGATGGCTCTCATTGGTATTATCTAAAGGCTTCGGGTGAGATGCAGACGGGATGGCTTAAAGACAAGGGAACTTGGTATTACTTAGAGGAATCTGGCCAGATGAAAGCTAGTCAATGGTTCCAAGTCTCGGGTAAACATTACTATGTCGATGCTTCGGGAGCCTTAGCTGTTAATGCGATTATTGATGGCTACAGACTAGACAGTGATGGGGTAAGGATAGGAAGTGTTTCTTAAACATCATACAAGCTTTCTTCTTGTTCATAAAATTTTAAAATGGATATCGAATTAGTTGACGTTCTTTAAATAGTATAATATAATAACATTAAAAACTATAAAAGGGGCTTTGTCTAATGGACAAGAAGAAAGTTATTTTAACAAGTTTAGCAAGTGCAGCTGTATTGGGTGCTAGTGTACTCGTTTCACAGCCTTCAGTAGTTAAGGCAGATGAAGGGAAAGCAGAAGAGCAGGCAGTTGCTCCTGCACAACCACAAGCTGGAACAGAAGGGGAGAGCGGTGCTCAAACTGAAAAGGGATCAGAAAACGCTAGTCCAGCTAATCCTGGTGCGACAAATCCAGCTAAAATGACCAAAGAAGAGTTGATGAAGGCTTTGGATGAACTTGAGGAACAGGCTATTAGTGATATTAAGGATAAGGAAGCGATTGAGGACAAAGAGGATGCAGCTGAAGCTGTGAAGGAATATATCGGTAAGATGTATATTTCAGATACTCTTGAGTCTGGAGAGCTTAGCTTAGATAATATCATCGCTGAATTGCCAGAAGGTGCAGAAGATAAGGCTGTGGTAACAGATCCTGAAGTTCAAACTAATAAAAAATTATCTACTGAGGAGAAAACCCTACTAGACCAAGCTGAAAAAGATGCCAAAGAACAAGTTTCTCAAGCGACGGATGCTCTGGTTCAAGCCCTAGAATCTCTTGAAAATGCTGTAATTGAAGATATTAAAAAAGACGCTTCAATCACCGATAAAGAAGTGGCTATCAAAGAAGCCAAAGAAGAGATTGGTAAAGAAGATCTTTTGAAGGCTATCGCAGATGAGGATTTGGAGATTGGTGATGTTATTGTAGACTGGCCAGCAGATACAAGCGAGCACAGAACAGTAGCTGAACCTGTATCAGAATTCACAGATGAAGACCAAGCTAAGTTAGACGAAGCTGATAAAGAGGCTCAGGTTGATGCAGCTAAAGTTCGCTCAGATTTAATCGCTACACTAGAAAAAATTGAAAAAGAGACCATCGACGACATCAACAAGGATGCCACTATCACTGATAAGGAAGCGGCGATTAAGGCAGCTAAAGAAGTGATTGACAAGGACGGCATCTTGAAAGCCATCGAAGAAGGTGACATTGATGCCTCAGACTTGTTAGATGATTTCTTGGCAGAAGACAGTGATCAGGTAACACCAGCCGAAGCAAAAACTCAATCTCAACTTTCAAGCCAAGACCAAGCCAAACTTGCTGCAGCAGACAAGGAAGCAGCGGAAGAAGCAGCCAAAGTTCGCTCAGATTTAATCGCTACCCTAGAAAAAATTGAAAAAGAGACCATCGACGACATTACCAAGGATGCCACTATCACTGATAAGGAAGCGGCGATCAAAGCAGCTAAAGAAGTGATTGGCAAGGACGGTATCTTGAAAGCTATCGAAGATGGAGATATTGAAGCATCTGACTTGTTAGATGATTTCTTGGCAGAAGACAGCGATCAGGTGACACCGGCCGAAGCAAAAACTCAATCTCAACTTTCAAGCCAAGACCAAGCCAAACTTGCTGCAGCAGATAAGGAAGCAGCTGAGGAAGCCAAGAAAGAGGAAGAAGCTAAGCAAGCAGCGGAAGAAAAAGCTCACAGCGAATTGCTTTCAACGCTTGAAGGTATCGAAAAATCAACCATCGACGACATCAACAAAGATGCTACTATCACTGATAAGGACGCGGCGATCAAAGCAGCTAAAGAAGTGATTGGCAAGGATGCTATCTTGAAAGCTATCGAAGAAGGCGATATCGAAGCGTCCGACTTACTGGCAGATTTCTTGGCAGAAGACAGCGATCAGGTAACACCAGCCGAAGCAAAAACTCAATCTCAACTTTCAAGCCAAGACCAAGCTAAACTCGCTACAGCCGACAAGGAAGCAGCGGAGGAAGCAGCAAAAGTTCGCTCAGATTTAATCGCTACCCTAGAAAAAATTGAAAAAGAGACCATCGACGACATCACCAAGGATGCCACTATCACTGATAAGGAAGCAGCGATTAAGGCGGCTAAAGAAGTGATTGGCAAGGACGGCATCTTGAAAGCTATCGAAGATGGAGATATTGAAGCATCTGACTTGTTAGATGATTTCTTGGCAGAAGACAGCGATCAGGTGACACCGGCCGAAGCGATGAGCCAAGAAGATTTCTCAAGCCAAGACCAAGCTAAACTGGCTGCAGCCGACAAGGAAGCAGCAGAAGAGGCAGCAAAAGTTCGCTCAGATTTAATCGCTACCTTAGAAAAAATTGAAAAAGAGACCATCGACGACATCAACAAAGATGTCACTATCACTGATAAGGAAGCGGCGATTAAGGCAGCTAAAGAAGTGATTGGTAAGGACGGCATCTTGAAAGCTATCGAAGAAGGTGACATTGATGCGTCAGATTTGTTAGATGATTTCTTGGCAAAAGACAGCGATCGGGTGACACCGGCCGAAGTGAAGAGCCAAGAAGATTTCTCAAGTCAAGACCAAGCTAAACTCGCTGCAGCTGACAAGGAAGCAGCAGAAGAAAATAGTAATGCGAAAAAACTTGAGCTAAGTAAATTAGAAGAGCAAGTTGCTAAGATTAAAGCGCAATTATCAAGTTTACAAGTTTCTGGTGACAAGAATAGTCAAGTCAAAGACTTGCAACAAGCTTTAGCAGACTATGAGGATGCTATTAAGACTCTAAGTAGTGTCATGTCAGCTGTTCTTGAAATTGAAGACTTTAAAGGTGGGGTGAACGCAGTAGAAGCTGCAACTGCAGAGTTGCCAGAATACAAGCAAGGTGCAAACGCGGTAGAAGCTGCTGTAAATGAACTCCCAGCCTATGCAGAAAGTGGCGCTCCAGTCGTAGCGAACGTTCCAGCTTACGGAGAAAGCGGTGCCCCAATAGTAAACAATGCTCTGCCTTATGCAGAAAGTGGCGCTCCAGCCGTAGCGAATGTTCCAGCTTACGGAGAAAGCGGTACACCAATAGTAAACAACACTCTGCCTTATGCAGAAAGTGGCGCCCCAGCCGTAGCAAATGTTCCAGCTTACGGAGAAAGTGGTATACCAGTAGTAAACAACACTCTGCCTTATGCAGAAAGCGGTGCCCCAACCGTAGCAAATGTTCCAGTTTATGCAGAAAGTGGTGCTCCGGCAGTGACTACTATTCCAGCCTATGCTGAAAAGATTGAACCTGCAGTAAATGAAGTTCCAGAATACACTGGCAGTGTAGCTCCTTTGGCTACAAACCCTACTCTTGGAACTGAACAAGATCGTACCTACAAAGCGCCTGCAGCAACAGATGAACAACTCCTTCCAAATACAGGAAGCCAAGATGCTTCAGCAGTTGCATCGCTAGGATTTATTGGTCTCCTTCTTGGTTTGCTACCATTTGCAAAGAGAAAATTAAACAAATAAATCGCATAAAATCAATAAAAGAAAAGGATTTGAATGGTCCTTTTCTTTTTTATGGTGAAATAGGGACAAGTCCACGTTTTTCAGCTCTTTCCGATGGTATTTTTCCTTGCTTTCCTTTATAATGGGTGTATGGACAAGAAAAAATTATTATTAATTGATGGATCTTCAGTTGCTTTTCGAGCTTTTTTTGCGCTCTATCAGCAGTTGGATCGTTTTAAAAATGCTAATGGTCTTCATACCAATGCAATCTATGGCTTTCAACTCATGTTGAATCATGTCTTAGAGCGGGTTGAGCCCAGTCATGTTTTGGTAGCCTTTGATGCTGGTAAGACGACTTTTAGAACAGAGATGTATGCAGACTACAAGGGTGGCCGTGCTAAAACTCCAGATGAGTTTCGTGAGCAATTTCCCTTCATTCGTGAGTTGTTAGACCATCTTGGGATTCGCCATTATGAGTTGGCCCAGTATGAAGCGGATGATATCATCGGGACTCTAGGCCGTTTGGCTGAGAAGGATTCTTTTGATGTGACAATCGTTAGCGGAGATAAGGATTTGATCCAGTTGACGGATGAGCATACGGTGGTCGAGATTTCCAAGAAAGGTGTGGCTGAGTTTGAGGCCTTTACACCAGATTACCTTATGGAAAAGATGGGCATTACACCAGCTCAGTTTATAGATCTCAAGGCTCTTATGGGGGATAAGTCTGATAATATCCCTGGCGTCACTAAGATCGGTGAAAAGACGGGTATCAAGCTCTTGCTAGAACACGGTTCGTTAGAGGGTATTTATGAAAATATCGATGGGATGAAGGCTTCTAAGATGAAGGAAAATCTCATCAATGACAAGGAACAAGCCTTTTTGTCTAAAACCTTGGCGACCATTGAGACAAATGCACCGATTGAGATTGGCCTTGATGATTTGCTTTATAGTGGATCAGATGTGGAAAATCTCGGGAAATTCTACGATGAGATGGGCTTCAAACAGCTCAAGCAAGCTTTAAATGTGTCATCAACGGATGCGCCTGAAAGTTTGGATTTCACTATCGTTGACCAAGTCAGTCAAGACATGCTGAGCGCCAACTCTATCTTCCACTTTGAGCTTTTTGGTGAGAATTACCATACAGATGACTTGGTTGGTTTTGCCTGGTCCTGTGGGGATAAACTTTACGCTACAGACAAACTTGAGCTCTTGCAGGAGCCGATTCTCAAGGAATTTTTAGAAAAAACACCTCTGAAAGTGTATGACTTTAAAAAAGCGAAGGTTCTTTTAAATCGTTTGGACTTGAACCTGCAGGCCCCTGCTTTTGATAGTCGCTTGGCCAAATACTTACTCTCAACAGTCGAGAACAATGAAATTTCAACCATTGCGAATCTCTATGGCCAAACTTATTTGGCTGATGATGAGATTTTCTACGGTAAGGGGGTCAAGAAAGCCATCCCTGAACGAGAGAAATTCTTGGAGCACTTGGCTCGCAAGGTTGCTGTATTGGTTGAGACTGAGCCTGTTTTGCTTGAAAAACTCAGTGAACATGGGCAGTTAGATCTTCTCTATGACATGGAGCAGCCTCTAGCTTTTGTCCTTGCCAAGATGGAAATCGCTGGAATCAAGGTCAAAAAAGAAACCTTGCTTGAGATGCAGGCTGAAAATGAGCTTATCATTGAAAAGCTAACTCAGGAGATTTATGAACTGGCTGGTGAGAAGTTTAATATCAACTCACCCAAGCAGTTGGGCGTACTTCTCTTTGAAAAGCTCGGCCTTCCTCTAGAATACACCAAGAAAACCAAGACAGGTTACTCGACAGCCGTGGATGTGCTAGAGCGTCTGGCTCCTATTGCGCCAATCGTCAAGAAAATTCTAGACTACCGTCAGATTGCTAAGATTCAGTCTACCTATGTGATTGGTTTGCAAGACTGGATCTTGGATGATGGCAAGATCCACACGCGCTATGTGCAAGATTTGACTCAGACCGGACGTTTGTCTAGTGTGGATCCAAACTTGCAAAATATACCTGTTCGTTTGGAACAAGGTCGTCTCATTCGTAAGGCTTTTGTGCCTGAGTGGGAGGATAGCGTTCTTCTTAGCTCGGATTATTCGCAGATTGAGTTGCGCGTCTTGGCGCATATCTCTAAGGATGAGCACTTGATTAAAGCCTTCCAAGAGGGAGCTGATATCCATACCTCGACGGCCATGCGGGTCTTTGGAATTGAACGTCCTGAGGATGTGACTCCAAACGACCGTCGCAATGCCAAGGCGGTAAACTTTGGAGTGGTTTACGGGATTTCAGACTTTGGTTTGTCTAATAATTTGGGCATTAGCCGTAAGGAAGCAAAAGCCTACATTGACACTTACTTTGAACGCTTCCCAGGTATTAAAAACTACATGGATGAGGTGGTGCGTGAGGCGCGTGATAAGGGCTATGTGGAGACCCTCTTCAAGCGTCGTCGTGAGTTGCCAGACATCAATTCGCGTAATTTTAACATTCGTGGCTTTGCGGAGCGGACTGCCATCAACTCCCCTATTCAGGGTTCGGCAGCAGATATCCTCAAGATTGCTATGATCCAGCTAGACAAAGCTCTAGTTGAAGGTGGCTATCAGACCAAGATGCTGTTGCAAGTGCATGATGAAATCGTCCTTGAGGTTCCGAAATCAGAACTAGCAGCCATCAAAGTACTGGTGAAACAAACCATGGAAGAAGCCATCCAACTCAGTGTTCCCCTTATTGCAGATGAAAATGAAGGGGCAACCTGGTACGAGGCTAAATAAGAAAGTTATGAAAGAGTTTGAAGCATTTGCCTTCAAACTCTTTTTCAAGATTTTCTGTAAGCAGTTTCCTTGACTTTTCCTAGTATTTGCGTTACTATATGTCCATATAAGATATGGGAGTCTGTGTACAGTCTGAGAGGAAGTGTTAAACTTCGACCGCACCTGATCTGGGTAATGCCAGCGTAGGGAACGATACTTAGCCGAATTCTGCACCTTTTCCATATATGGAAGGGGTTTTCTTTTTGTTAAAAGGAAACCTGAGAAAAGGAGGTTTTTATGAAAGCAAGCATTGCTTTGCAAGTCTTGCCCCTATCACAGGGGATTGATCGAATTGCTATTATCGATCAGGTGATTGCTTATCTGCAAGCTCAGTCCGTGACCATGGTGGTGACACCCTTTGAAACGGTCTTGGAAGGGGAGTTTGATGAGCTCATGCGTATTCTCCAAGAAGCGCTAGAAGTGGCAGGGCAGGAAGCAGATAATGTCTTTGCCAATGTCAAAATAAATGTAGGAGAGATTTTAAGTATTGATGAGAAACTTGAAAAGTATACTGAGACGACACATTAGTCTATTGGGCTTTCTAGGAGTCTTGTCGGTCTGGCAGTTAGCAGGAATATTCAAACTTTTACCCAAGTTTATCCTACCAACTCCCTTTGAAATTCTCCAGTCCTTTGTTCGTGACAGAGAATTTCTCTGGCACCATAGTTGGGCGACCTTGAGAGTGGCTTTACTAGGACTAGTCTTAGGAGTCTTGATTGCCTGTATCATGGCTGTGCTTATGGACAGTCTGACTTGGCTCAATGACTTGATTTACCCTATGATGGTGGTTGTTCAGACCATTCCGACCATTGCTATAGCTCCTATCTTGGTCTTGTGGCTAGGCTATGGAATTTTGCCCAAGATTGTCTTGATAATCTTGACGACAACCTTCCCTATCATTGTTAGTATCTTGGATGGATTTAGGCACTGTGACAAGGATATGCTGACCTTGTTTAGTCTGATGCGTGCAAATCCTTGGCAAATCCTGTGGCATTTTAAAATCCCGGTCAGTCTGCCTTACTTTTATGCAGGTCTGAGGGTCAGTGTCTCCTACGCCTTTATCACAACAGTGGTGTCCGAGTGGCTGGGAGGTTTTGAAGGTCTTGGTGTTTATATGATTCAGTCTAAAAAACTGTTTCAGTATGATACCATGTTTGCCATTATTATTCTGGTGTCGATTATCAGCCTTTTGGGTATGAAATTGGTTGATATCAGTGAAAAATATGTGATTAAATGGAAACGTACTTAAAATAGAGCGTTTTAGAAAAGAAAAGAGGAAATAAAAATGAAGAAAACATGGAAAGTGTTTTTAACGATTGTAACAGCTCTTCTAGCTGTCGTGCTTGTGGCTTGTGGCCAAGGAACTGCTTCTAAGGACAACAAAGAAGCAGAAGTCAAGAAGATTGACTTTATCCTAGACTGGACACCAAATACTAACCACACAGGGCTGTATGTTGCCAAGGAAAAAGGTTACTTCAAAGAAGCTGGAGTGGATGTTGACTTGAAATTGCCACCAGAAGAAAGCTCATCTGACTTGGTGATCAATGGCAAGGCACCATTTGCTATCTATTTCCAAGATTACATGGCTAAGAAATTGGAAAAAGAGGCAGGTATCACTGCCGTTGCAGCGATCGTTGAACACAATACATCTGGAATCATCTCTCGTAAATCTGATAATGTAACTAGTCCAAAAGACTTGGTTGGGAAGAAATACGGAACTTGGAATGACCCAACGGAGCTTGCTATGTTGAAAACCTTGGTGGAATCTCAAGGTGGAGACTTCGAAAAGGTCGAAAAAGTACCAAACAACGACTCAAACTCCATCACACCAATTGCCAATGGTGTCTTTGATACTGCTTGGATCTACTACGGTTGGGACGGTATCCTTGCTAAATCTCAGGGTGTAGATGCTAACTTTATGTACTTGAAAGACTATGTTAAAGAGTTTGACTACTACTCACCAGTTATCATCGCAAACAACGACTATCTCAAAGACAACAAGGAAGAAGCTCGTAAAGTCATCCAAGCTATCAAAAAAGGCTACCAATATGCCATGGAACACCCAGAAGAAGCTGCAGATATCCTGATCAAGAATGCTCCCGAACTTAAGGAGAAACGTGATTTTGTCATCGAATCTCAAAAATACTTGTCAAAAGAATATGCAAGTGACAAGGAAAAATGGGGACAATTTGATGCAGCTCGCTGGAATGCCTTCTACAAATGGGATAAAGAAAATGGTATCCTTAAAGAAGACTTGACTGACAAGGGCTTCACTAACGAATTTGTAAAATAATGACAGAAATTAGACTAGAACACGTAAGCTATGCCTATGGCGATGAAAAGATTTTAGAGGATATCAACCTGCAGGTGACTTCAGGTGAAGTAGTTTCTATCCTGGGACCTAGTGGTGTTGGAAAGACCACCCTCTTTAACCTAATCGCTGGGATTTTAGAAGTTCAGTCAGGGCGAATTGTCTTGGACGGTGAAGAAAATCCCAAGGGGCGCGTGAGTTATATGTTGCAAAAGGATTTGCTTTTGGAGCACAAGACGGTGCTTGGCAATATCATCCTGCCCCTCTTGATTCAAAAGGTGGATAAGGCAGAGGCTATTGCTCGAGCGGATGACATCCTTGCGACCTTCCAGTTGACAGCTGTACGGGACAAGTATCCTCACGAACTCAGTGGTGGGATGCGTCAGCGTGTAGCCTTACTCCGGACCTACCTTTTTGGGCACAAGCTCTTTCTCTTGGATGAGGCCTTTAGTGCCTTGGATGAGATGACAAAGATGGAACTCCACGCTTGGTACCTTGAGATTCACAAGCAGTTGCAGCTGACGACCTTGATCATCACGCATAGTATCGAAGAGGCCCTCAATCTCAGTGACCGCATCTATATCTTGAAAAACCGCCCCGGGCAGATTGTTTCAGAAATTAAATTAGATTGGTCTGAAAACGAGGACAAGGAAGTCCAAAAAATTGCCTACAAACGACAAATCTTAGCGGAATTGGGATTAAATACTTAGATCCTTAGAACAATATTATATATTAAATCCGAGTAAAAATCTTGCTTGGATTTAATTGTTTCAAAGCTGATGAACATGCATGATTAGGTTTAATATTTAAATAAATAGTAAGTTAATATAAAAATAAATAAATTTTAGTTGACATTCTGTCATGAATCTGTATAATATAATTGAACCATTATAGACAATAAGGAGGATAATGTGGTGAAAAAGAGAACTAGCAAACTCTTTCGTGGCTTGATGGCCTTGCTACTGGTTGTGTCGGTCTTTTTGCCTGCACTAAGACTTAATGGAGTAGTTAGTGCTGCCGAAAAAACTGAATCAGAGTACACTTTGACTACAGAGCCGACGATTAATACGAACCGATTAGTCGATCATGCCAAATATGGAGAAGGTAAGTTCTATCTTAAAACAACTTACGCATTCCCAGACAATGTAACTCTGAATAACGGTGATTTCATGGTTTATCACGTTCCAAATGAGTTCAAAATCGAAGTAGATTCTAGTACAGATTTGAAAGCTCCGAACGGTGAAACGATTGCAAAACTGACAACAGAGAAGGCAACGAATACTGCTAAGATTACAGTAACAAACGAAGAGTACTTTAAGAAGTTTAATGAGAACAAACAAATTGTTGCATCATTTACTGTAGTATGGGCAGACCATGTTGAAAAGAATAAGGAATATGAAATCAACATTCCTGGTGCAGGAGTTTACCATTTGACTCGTATCGTTCCAGACGTTGACCCAACTGGATTTACTAAATGGGGAGTTCAAGACTCAGACGATCCTAACTATGTAAACTGGCGTATCCGTGTTAACCGCTATGCAAAATCTTACACTGGTGTAAATATCCAAGATACTATTCCTGATGGACAAGTTCTTGCAAGTGAAATCACTGGTTACTACTTCCCAGACTGGGAAAATGGTTACGGAAGAACAAAATTGGATAGTGCTCATGTCCAAGTAACAGATAAGAACCATTTCTCAATTACACCTAATGGTGATGGAACTCTTGATCATAAAGGTTTGTTCATCCTATACCGTACTCGTTTGACTAAACCAGTTGACCAAGTTACTAAACGTGTACTAAATAACGTGTCGGTAACTACAAACGAGGAAGCTCAACCAATTGATTTTGAAGGTTTTGCACCAATTACCACAACAGACGGTATTGGTGGAGGCGCCAAATCGGATGAGGTTGCTCTAGAAGTAACCAAGAAACTTGAAGGTAAAACTCTTGAAAAAGATGCATTTAGTTTCCAACTTCTAGATGACAAAGGTAATGTTTTACAAACTGTCAAAAATGACGAGAATGGTAAAGTGAAGTTCGAGGCAATCAAATACAAAGAAGCAGGAACTTTTAACTATACCATTAAAGAAGTTAATGATAACAAACCTGGATACACTTATGATGCGAACGTCCTTAAAGCGACTGTAACAGTAGAAGATGTTTTGGGTGAAAAATTAGCGAGCGTCAAATTTGAAGATTCTAAGAAAGAATTTACAAACACATACGCTGCTAAAGAAGCAAAACTTCAACTTGAAGCTAAGAAAGTCTTGAACGGTAAAGCTCTTGAGGCTGGCCAATTTGAATTTGAGTTGAAAGAAGACGGAAAAGTTCTCCACACTGTTTCAAACGATGCAAACGGTAAGATTCAATTCCCAGAACTTACGTTCACAAAAGAAGAAACTCGTACATTCACTATCTCTGAAAAAGCAGGTGATGTAGCTGGAGTTGAATACGATCCAAATGCTTATGAAGTAAAAGTAGTCGTTAAAGATAACGGCCAAGGTCAACTTGTTGCAACACCAGATACAAAGAACATTACTTTCACGAACGTTTATAAAGCTGAACCAGCTAAAAAAACTATCACAGCTACTAAAGTCTTGAACGGTAAAGCTCTTGAAGCTGATAAATACGAATTCGAACTTAAAAAAGGTGAAGAAGTCGTTGCGACAGCTAAAAACGCTGCAGACGGAACTGTTACTTTCAAAGAAATTGAGTTCGCAACAGCAGGTGACTACACTTACACTATCACTGAAAAAGCAGGTAGCGAAAAAGGTGTGACATACGATACTGCTACACATAAAGTGACAGTAAACGTTACAGATAACGGTCAAGGCCAACTTGTTGCTACTGTTACAGGTAACAACCCAACCTTCACCAACACTTATAAAGCAACTACAACAACAGCTACTATCACAGCTACTAAAGTCTTGGAAGGTAAAGCTCTAGAAGCTGACAAATACGAATTCGAACTTAAAGAAGGTGACAAAGTCGTTGCGACAGCTAAAAACGCAGCAGACGGTACTGTTACTTTCGAAGATATCAAGTACGCAGCAGCAGG
>NZ_GL732466.1:931620-937260 GCF_000187645.1 Streptococcus sp. C300 | reverse complement strand
CGAAGCAGGTGTGACATACGACACTGCTACACATGAAGTGACAGTAAACGTTACAGATAATGGTCAAGGCCAACTTGTTGCTACTGTTACAGGTAACAACCCAACCTTCACCAACACTTATAAAGCAACTACAACAACAGCTACTATCACAGCTACTAAAGTCTTGGAAGGTAAAGCTCTAGAAGCTGACAAATACGAATTCGAACTTAAAGAAGGTGACAAAGTCGTTGCGACAGCTAAGAATGCTGCAGACGGTACTGTTACTTTCGAAGATATCAAGTACGCAGCAGCAGGCCCTCACACTTACACTATCTCTGAAAAAGCAGGTAGTGAAAAAGGTGTGACATACGACACTGCTAAACACGAAGTTAAGGTAGCAGTTACAGATAACGGTCAAGGCCAACTTGTTGCGACTGTAACTGACAACAACCCAACCTTCACCAACACTTATAAAGCTGCTTCAACAACTGTAAATATTACAGCTAAGAAAGTCTTAGAAGGTAAAGCCCTTGAAGCAGGCAAATATGAGTTTGAACTTAAAGAAGGTGACAAAGTAATCGGAACAGCTAAAAATGCTGCAGACGGAACTGTTGCTTTCGAAGGTATCGAATACAAAGAAGCAGGTAGCCACACTTACACTATCTCAGAAAAAGCAGGTAGCGAAGCAGGTGTGACATATGACACTGCTACACATAAAGTGACTGTTAAAGTTGATGACAACGGTGCAGGCCAACTTGTTGCGACTGTAACTGACAACAACCCAACCTTCACAAATACTTATGTTGCATCTTCAACAAAAGTACCCTTTACCGCTAAGAAAGTCTTGAAAGGTGATAAAGAGCTTGTAAAAGGTCAATTTAAGTTTGAACTTAAAGAAGGTGACAAAGTCGTTGAGACAGCTACAAACGCTGCAGACGGTACTGTTACTTTCACAGCAATTGATTTCGCAAAAGCAGGTGTCTACACTTACACTATTACTGAAGTAAAAGGTAACGATGAGAATATCAAATATGATGAGAATTCTTACAAAGTGACAGTTGAAGTCGTTGATAACGGTGCAGGTCAACTTGTAGCAACAGTTACAGGTAACAACCCAACAATCACTAACACATATACTGAACCGAAAAAAGAAGAACCTAAGGAAGGTCCTAAGGGTGAACAGCCTAAGGGAGATTTGCCAAACACTGGTGGAGCAGACTTTACAGCATTCTCTACTATTCTTGGTCTAGTTCTTGCAGCTTTGGCAGGACTTGTATACCGTGCTAAAAAAGTTGACTAATCTCAACTTTGAATAACTAAAAAAGATGGAGACCGTTTGACGGTCCCATCTTTTTGTTTTGGATAGTTTATAATAATCTTCGCAACTTGCTCCCTTTTCCTTTAAAAAAATCAAAAATTTCGGTATAATAGTCAAAGATAGTCAAGGTTCAAAGAAGGAGTTTGATTTACTATGAGATTTAAAAATACATCAGATCATATCGAAGCCTATATCAAGGCGATTTTAGACCAGTCTGGTATCGTGGAATTGCAACGGAGCCAGTTAGCAGATACCTTCCAGGTTGTACCGAGTCAGATTAACTATGTCATCAAGACCCGCTTTACGGAAAGCAGAGGTTACTTGGTTGAGAGCAAGCGTGGTGGCGGAGGCTACATTCGAATAGGCCGGATTGAGTTTTCCAATCATCATGAGATGCTCCGCGATTTGCTTTACTCGATTGGTGAGCGAGTTAGTCAGGAGATCTATGAGGATATTCTCCAGCTTTTGGTGGAGCAGGACTTGATGACCAAACAGGAGATGACCTTGCTGACTTCAGTAGCAACAGATCGTGTCCTAGGGGAAGAATCCTCAGTTGTCCGTGCCAATATGCTCCGACAGCTATTACAAGAGGTAGATAGAAAAGAGAAGTAAGATGAACTATTCAAAAGCATTGAATGAATGTATCGAGAGTGCCTACATGGTTGCGAGCCATTTTGGAGCCAGTTACCTAGAGTCTTGGCATTTATTGATTGCCATGTCCAATCACAGTTACAGTGTGGCAGGTGCGACTCTAAATGATTATCCTTATGAAATGGACCGTTTAGAAGAGGTTGCGTTGGAACTGACTGAAACCGACTATAGCCAAGATGAAACCTTTACGGAATTGCCCTTTTCCCATCGTTTGGAGATTCTCTTTGCAGAAGCAGAGTATGTGGCCTCAGTGGTCCATGCAAAGGTGCTAGGGACAGAGCATGTATTATATGCAATCTTGCATGATGGCAATGCCTTGGCAACTCGTATCTTGGAGAGAGCAGGCTTTTCTTATGAAGACCAGAAAGATCAGGTCAGAATTGCTGCTCTTCGTCGCAACCTAGAAGAACGTGCAGGATGGACAAGAGAAGATCTCAAGGCTTTGCGTCAACGTCATCGCACAGTAACTGACAAGCAAAATTCCATGGCCAATATGATGGGCATGCCTCAAGCTCAAAGTGGTGGTCTAGAGGACTACACGCATGACCTGACGGAGCAAGCGCGTTCTGGCAAGTTAGAGCCAGTTATCGGTCGAGACAAGGAAATCTCACGTATGATTCAAATCTTGAGCCGAAAGACCAAGAACAATCCGGTCTTGGTTGGAGATGCTGGTGTCGGGAAAACAGCTCTAGCACTTGGGCTTGCCCAGCGTATTGCTAGTGGGGATGTGCCTGCGGAAATGGCAAAGATGCGTGTTCTAGAGCTTGATTTGATGAATGTCGTTGCGGGAACACGTTTCCGTGGGGATTTTGAAGAGCGCATGAACAATATCATCAAGGACATCGAGGAAGATGGCAAAGTGATCCTCTTTATCGATGAACTCCACACCATCATGGGTTCTGGTAGCGGTATTGACTCGACTCTGGATGCGGCTAATATCTTGAAACCAGCCTTGGCTCGCGGAACTTTGAGAACGGTTGGTGCAACCACTCAGGAAGAATACCAAAAACACATCGAAAAAGATGCTGCCCTTTCTCGTCGTTTTGCAAAAGTGACGATTGAAGAGCCAAGTCTAGCTGACAGCATGACTATTTTGCAAGGTTTGAAGGCTACCTATGAAAAACACCACCGTGTGCAAATCGCAGATGAAGCTGTCGAAACAGCTGTCAAGATGGCGCATCGTTACTTGACCAGTCGTCACTTACCAGACTCTGCCATCGACCTCTTGGATGAAGCGGCAGCAACAGTGCAAAACAAATCCAAGCAAGTGAAAGCAGACGAATCCGACTTGAGTCCAGCTGACAAGGCCCTGATGGATGGCAAGTGGAAACAAGCCGCCCAGTTAATCGCAAAAGAGCAGGAGGTCCCTGTCTATAAAGATTTGGTAACAGAATCTGATATTTTAACCACTTTGAGTCGCTTGTCAGGGATCCCAGTTCAAAAACTGACTCAGACTGATGCCAAGAAATATCTGAACTTGGAAGCTGAACTACACAAACGTGTCATCGGTCAAGATCAAGCTGTTTCAAGCATTAGCCGTGCGATTCGTCGCAATCAGTCAGGTATTCGCAGTCACAAGCGTCCAATTGGTTCCTTTATGTTCCTAGGGCCGACAGGAGTCGGTAAGACCGAATTGGCAAAGGCTCTGGCAGAAGTTCTCTTTGATGACGAATCAGCCCTTATCCGCTTTGATATGAGTGAGTATATGGAGAAATTCGCAGCTAGCCGTCTCAATGGAGCTCCTCCGGGCTATGTAGGCTACGAAGAAGGTGGGGAGTTGACCGAGAAGGTTCGCAACAAACCTTACTCTGTGCTCCTCTTTGACGAGGTAGAAAAGGCCCACCCAGATATCTTTAATGTTCTCTTGCAGGTTCTGGACGACGGTGTCTTGACAGATAGCAAGGGACGCAAGGTGGATTTTTCAAATACCATTATCATCATGACGTCAAACCTTGGTGCGACGGCTCTTCGTGATGACAAGACGGTTGGCTTTGGCGCGAAAGACATTCGTTTTGACCAGGAAAATATGGAAAAACGAATCTTTGAAGAGTTGAAAAAAACTTATCGACCAGAGTTTATCAACCGTATTGATGAAAAGGTGGTCTTCCATAGCTTGGATAGCGAACACATGCAGGAAATCGTTAAGATCATGGTTAAACCATTGATTGCTAGCCTAGCAGAGAAGGGCATCGACTTGAAACTGCAAGCTTCAGCGTTGAAGTTACTAGCAAGTCAAGGATATGATCCAGAAATGGGAGCTCGCCCACTTCGCAGAACCCTGCAAACAGAAGTGGAAGACAAGCTAGCAGAACTCCTCCTTAAGGGAGAACTGGTAGCAGGCAAGACCCTCAAGATTGGTGTCAAAGCTGGTCAACTAAAATTTGATATTGCTTAAAAATGGAGAGTCAGGAGCAATCCTGATTCTTTTTTCTACTTTTTTATAAAAAATGATAAAAAACTATTGACGAAACAAAAATATAGTATATAATAAAAACATAGAAAATAAAAATATCAAAAATTATAAAAAGGTAAAATATTTATGAAAAAGAAAACAGCAGTGGTATTTGGGACCTTTGCCCCTCTCCATCAAGGGCATATCGATCTGATCCAGCGAGCGAAGCGTCAGTGTGACCAGGTCTGGGTAGTCGTTTCAGGCTACGAGGGAGACCGAGGGGAGCAGGTAGGTTTAAGTCTTCAAAAACGATTTCGCTATATCCGAGAGGCTTTTCGTGATGACGAATTGACCTCTGTCTGCAAGCTGGATGAGATCAACCTTCCCCGTTACCCTATGGGCTGGCAGGAGTGGTTGGACCAGATGTTAGCGGAGATTTCCTATGATGAAACCCAGCAAGAACTGACTTTTTTTGTAGGAGAAGCAGACTACCAGCAAGAACTAGCTAAACGTGGATTTGGCACCGTCTTGCAAGAAAGAAAATTTGGTATCTCAGCGACTATGATTCGAGAAAATCCAAGCAAATATTGGAAATACATCGCTCAGCCCTTCCGTCGTCAGTTTACAAAGAAAGTGTTGATTATGGGAAGTGCTAGTAATGGGAAGACCACTCTAGCCAAGGATTTGGCAAGGTATTACGATGCGCCTGTTAGTCTGGAATACGCGCGTGAGTACCAGATCAAAAACAATGTCCGCGACGATGAATTGACCCCAAAGGATTATTATTATCTCCTTTTAGGGCAGTATGACCAGACCTCCAAGTTAATCGACAGCAATGCCAATCGAGGCCTAGTGATAGCCGATACCAACTCCTTGGTAACCAAGGGCTACTATGACTATTACATGGAGACTGAGGACCAAGAGGATTTATCAGGGGAGACATTTGACAATCTCTTTGTTTCAATCTTGGCTAAGGAAAAATGGGACTTGATTCTCTTTGTGCAGCCTGTTGGCTCCTATGTCAATGACGGATTTAGAGATATGACCATGGCAGAGGACCACATTCGCTACAGTTTTTCCCAGCATTTGGATCAGATGAGGGAGAGATACTTAACGACCATTCCACTAGTTTATCTAGCGGAGGATTATCTAGGCAATTATGAAGCAGCAAAAGTGGCTATCGATGCCATTTACCAAGCAGATTAGGAGAAAATTATGAAAACAGTAACTAAAAAAATCACACAATTTATCGAAAACTTTAACAATGTCCATGCTGAAGCCCGCAAGATCGGTTTTGCAG